>NZAF01000019.1 GCA_002686115.1 Halobacteriovorax sp.
AAATAAATAAATAAATAAATAAATAAATAAATAAATAAATAAATAAATAAATAAATAAATAAATAAATAAATAAATAAATATAAGAGAGAGTTTTATGAATCAGTTAAGAGTTGAACACAATAAAACATTATCCCTAGTTACATTAGGAATACTTGCCGCACATATACCTGTTTTCTTTTTTATGGCGAAGTATTTCAAAACAGAACTTTCCGTTGCTTTAGGCTTATCAAGTCTGGTTCTTTCAGCTCCAGTCATTCTTCATATGTTTAAGCGTGAAAGTGAACTTACTCAAATTGTAAATGCTATCGCTCTTATGAGCTATTCTGCGATCCTTATTCATCTTGGAAGAGGTATGATTGAGATGCACTTTCATATTTTTGCATTTATGGCATTTATCGCACTATATGGAAGTATTAAGTCTGTTATAGCGGGACTTACTTTTGTGGCACTTCATCACGTTGGTTTTTTCTTTTTACTACCAAAGAGTTTGTTTAATTATGATGCTAGTATATGGATCGTTGTTATCCATGCTGCTTTTGCAATAGCTTGTGCAAGCTTTGCAGGGCTTCTTGCAAAGAAAATTAGTGACATTATTGAAACTCAAGGAACAACACTTATTGAACTTGAAAACATTGCTAAAGAAAATAAAGAGCTTAGCCTTAAACTTAAAAACGCCTCTGGAATATTACAAGATGGTTCTGTAAGGCAATCATCAGGAATTCAAGAGACTGTAAGCTCTCTTGATGAGATATCTGCCATGTCTGGATCGAACCTCTCAAAAATGAGCCAGGCAAAAGAGAGCGCAGATCAAAATTTTACTAATGCTAAAGAAGGAGAAAGGGTATCTTCTGAAGTCACGACTTCTATTGAGAGCGTTAGAAAAAATAATGAAGAGCTCTTAAAGACAACAGAGGTTAATGCGCAGGATATGCAAGGAATTATCGAAATTATTAATAATATTTCTGAAAAGACCAAAATTATTAACGATATTGTTTTTCAAACAAAACTTCTATCTTTTAACGCTTCGGTTGAAGCTGCTAGAGCTGGTGAGCATGGTAAAGGTTTTGCGGTTGTTGCAGAAGAGGTTGGAAATCTGGCAAAAGTTTCAGGTGATGCTGCAAATGAAGTTGAGTCCATTGTAAATGAAGGTGTTGATGTTGTTGAAAAAGTTATTCAAAAAACAACGGAATCTTCTAAAAGACACATGCAAAGTTCAAGTGAAAAAGTTGCTTCTACGCTTGAATCAGTTTTAAAATTAAAAGAAATTTTTAATCAATTTCTCTCTAATGCTGAAGTCATTAAGAACGTTGTCAGTGAGTCGACGGAGTCCATGAGAGAACAGGCCCATGGAATTGAGAATATTAATCAGGCCATGAATGATTTGAGTGATCTTAATAATGAAAATCAGGTTGCCATTAATGATGTCGTTGGTACATCTGACTCTCTTGCTAAGTCTAGTACAAACTTAGATAAAGTCTTTAAAGATATTAAGACGAAAAAGAAAAAGACCAAGGTCCTAGAACTTAAGAGAGCAGATCTCAATTCTCCTAACAATGAATCCGAAACAAAGAAAGCTTCGTAATTACAGGCTTTTATGGCTTTTTAGCTATTAAGAATGGTTTGACATAAGCTATACATTACACTCGCTTTTACTTCCTTTTGGTAGTATAAGTGATGGGAGTAACCTATGTCTGAACTTATTATTTCTACATATTTAGTTGGCCTAATCTACTTTATTACACTTTGGTTGCTATCTCTTTTAACCAAAAAATCTTCAGTCATTGATATTGGATGGGGCTTTTTCTTTTCAGTTATTTCCGTTTTTTACATTCTCTATTATCAGCTGATACTTAGTTTGGAGCATAAAATAGCACTAGCTCTTGTCGTTTTATGGTCATGTCGATTGGGGATTTATCTTCTCATAAGATATTTGCATGAGAACGAAGAAGACAAGCGCTATGCTAAATTAAAAAAGAAGTGGAATGCTACTCAATTTAGTTTTATTAAAATGTTTGTCTTTCAAGGCTTTATAGCTTCGAGTATGTCTTTTCCATTTTATCTTATTTATTCAAGAGATATTACAATTAATAATCTCTTTTATGCTGGTATCATCATTGGCATCATTTCATTATTTTTAGAATCAATTGCTGATTATCAATTATTTTCTTTTAAGAAAAAACCTTCTAACAAAGGAAAGGTTCTAAATAATGGTCTATGGCATCTCTCTCGTCACCCAAATTATTTTTTTGAATGGATGGTTTGGGTTAGTATTGGTTTAATTTGTCTTTCATTAAAAGGTAATGCTTATATAGGTATTTATGCACCGACTTTTATGTATATAACTCTTAATCATTTATCTGGTATCCCATTCTTAGAGGAAAAAGCTAGACAAGGGATTTATACTAAAGAAGGTGAGGAAAAGTACTATAAAACAACACCTGCTTTTTTTCCAAATATTCTAAAACTTATTCACAAATAGGATCGTACAATGATTACAACTTTAATTAAGAATTCTCCTTTAAATTTTTCTATTGATCGCCTATTAGAAAAAAGGGTTGTTCCTGACTTTATCATTAGAATTGGAATTAGAAACCTTCTAAAAGATAGATTAAATGAGCTACAAGAAGGTGGAAATGAAGCAAAGGTAGCATTTTTAGAAACTCTTAAAGGGTCTCGTTTGGCCATTATGGAAAAAGAAGCAAATGAGCAGCACTATGAAGTGCCGACAGAATATTTTAAACTTTGCCTAGGACCTAGACTAAAGTATTCTTGTGCTCTTTTTGAAGATGGAATTAACAACTTAAAAGATGCTGAAGATAAAATGTTTGAACTTGTCGCTAAAAGAGCAGAGCTTGTTGATGGACAAGATATCCTAGAGCTTGGCTGTGGCTGGGGCTCATTAACGATCTATCTAGCTCGTAAGTTTCCAAACTCTCGTATTACAGCAATTTCAAACTCTAGAACTCAAAAAATACATATTGATGCCTATTGTGAAGAGCATGGAATTAATAATGTCGAAATCATTACGGCAAACGTTGTCGAATTTGATACAGATAAGAAATATGACAGAGTCTGCTCAATAGAGATGTTTGAGCATATGAGAAATTACGAAAGTCTTTTAAGAAATATCTCAAAATGGTTAAAAGATGATGGTAAGCTTTTTGTTCATATTTTTTGCCATGACTTTTATAGCTATCCCTTTGATGTTGTCGATGATTCTGACTGGATGAGTAAGTATTTTTTCAGTGGAGGAATCATGCCTTCTTTTGATATTTTTGAACATTTTAATAAAGATTTAAAATTAGAAAAGTCCTATAAAGTAAATGGTCATCACTATTCTAAAACATGCGAAGAATGGCTTAAAAATATGGATGCAAATGAGTCTCGAGTACGAGAGATTTTTAGAGACGCTTATGGTGAAGACCAGAAAGAGAAGTGGATAGAGTATTGGAGAATATTTTATATGGCATGTTCAGAGCTTTTTAAAATGGATGGAGGTGAGCAGTGGTATGTCGGTCATTACTTATTAAAAAAATAGTACTATGTTTCGTCCTTGTGTTTAATGCTTACTCTCTTGAAAAAATAGGTACGGGACTTTTAACGTTCACTATTTTTTCTTTTGAGATTTATGAATTAGATCTCTATACAGATAAGAAGATTAAGAGTTTTAAAGAGCTTGAAGACGTAGATAGTTACAAGATGGTCTTTAAATTCAAAAAAGATATTGATAAGAAGCACTTAAAAACAGCTTGGAGTGAGTCAAAGGATGTCTTTCCAGCTAAGGGCAAGGGGACATTTTTTAAAACTCTTGAGGAAACTCAGCCTGATATGAAAGATGGTGATCAGATTGTCATTAATGCAAAAGGAAAAGATGTTGAATTTGTTTTTCCAGGGAAGAAAGTAAAGTTTAGTGATCTTGAGTTTAAAAAGCATGTGCCTTGGATATGGCTTGGGGATAATGAAGTTGGAGAAGAGCTTTCACCTCAAATATTTAAGACAGAAAGTTAAGGCATTAAAGATCCACTAGTTTTCCGTTACTTAATTCTATTTTTTTGTGCATGTAGATCTTTCTTATCTTTTGACCGTCAATTTCTATAGATTGACTTCTTTTATTAAGAAGATTTTCTATGTTTTTAGGAACCTTATTTGTTAATTCTAACTCATTGATATGGTTTTTATCTACTTTGAAGTTTCGATGGCTAGATAATGATTGAATGACAAATTCATCTTCATTAAAAAAATTAATCTCACACTCACATAATTTTTCAACCCAAGTCCCCTGGCTATCATTTCCTAATATATATTCAAACTTTCTATGTTTGATATCGTGATATAGTCTTTTAAGAGGTGACTCTTGTTTCTTTATAATGCGTTCATAAAGTTTAATATTATTGTCATGTCTTGGAATAGATGTCCTTGCGATATTTTTATCTTCTAGCCAATCCTTTTCTAGAGATAGACGTGAAAAAAAATCACCGTGTGATTCGATAGCAATAATTCCTAGAAAGTCTTTTTTCTTCTCAAGTAAATTTAATATATCATCTAGAGCATGACATACCGGAAAGTAAAAGAATGCATAATCAAATGGGAGTTCACAATGTATTTCATTAAAAAACTCATGGTAAATATTTTCTTTAGTGCCTAAGCACTCTAAAAGCCATGTTCTTTCTTTGACTGGTTCAATTGATATCACTTTTATATTTTTAAAAAACAAAGATGCGATAATTGATAATTTTCCATATCCCGCCCCTATGTCGCATATAGTAATAGTCTTGCTCTTGTGTTTTTTATTTAGGTATTCAAGGATCTGGAAGAAGTCTTTAAAAGAGGTGTTGAGAGCGTTTAGCCCTTCTAGAGAGTCATCGAGCTCATGATAGAGAGCTTCATTGTCAGGGGTCTCTATTCTCGGACTGTGTTTTAAGAAAGTTTTAGCAAACAACATTTCGAAGTCAATAATTTCTTGCTTGTTTAGATGCTCGGAGTCAATATGGTTTTTTATTGTATCTAACAGCTCATGAATGATGTTTTGATCTTGAAAATCCATAACTTAAAGCTGATAATTGAAGAAGTTTGGTGGTCCGGGCGAGACTTGAACTCGCACGCCCTAATGGGCAACGGATTTTAAATCCGTCTTGTCTACCAATTCCAACACCGGACCAATGTTTGTGGATACGAAGTAAGATAATGAACTATACTCGATATATTTGTCAATTTAAAAAGTTAATAATTCTCACGATTTTATCAGAGCTATTTTTTAGTTGTGCACAAAAAGTCGTTAACTTGCCAACAAAAGAAGTTCCCGCCGTCTGGTTTAAGGGCTCTAAGCAAAAGAAGTTCGTTGATGGAGAAATTAAGACTGTAAGTCATTTATTCTTTGATATGAACCCAGATATCAATCTTGATACAAGAGAGCTTAATTCAGTTATTCTGGTTGAAGAGGATAGTGATCATCATTATGAGCTCGATCTTAATAGTGGTAGGAGAGTTTATACTCACTCTTACTGTTCGGAGAATGACGTTTGGAAAGAGCTTTCATTCTCAATGAAGAATCCACCATTTCATTATGGCTTCATTCCAAGACTACTTAATAAACAAAAACGTCCTCAAAAGGTCATTATCTTTGGCGATAAAAAGTATTTAACAAATTCAAAGGGACGAATTAGAGATGAGGCGGTTAGGGTTCGAATTGTAGGTGGTGTGATTCAACAATTCTGTAATTCATATCCTTGTGACAAGTTACAAACGTGGGAAGACACAGTTATTTTAGTGGCCGTAGCAATTGATGACCCAGAATTCAAAAAAGTTAATACTATATTAAAATTGCAAAAAATTGTTGANTGGAGCTCCATTAAAGCATTNNTAGAGAATGGACGTGGGNGAAGTGTGATTGCCAAAAATACNTATTACCCNGCCTANCGNGTCTATGGAAGCTCAGCNCCAGTTAGNGCATTAAAATATGTTCTTGAAAGTGGGCANCTNTTTTCAATAGAAGAGATGAATAGATTATGGCGCACTTGTGATGCTATTTATGAAAAAGTTATAGGTCTAAAAAAATTAGTAAAAGAAAAGAATATTTCTTTTTCTAAAGCCTTTTTAGAGTTTTATGATCAATACTGGAGATCATTTAATACGTGTAAAAAATATGTTAGATCACCTGATATAAAGAACTCGTTTAAAGACCACTGGTTTTATGAATATCTCTATGCCTTCACTCTTGCAGGTGAATTAGGTTATGTTTATAGGTGTAATTTTCGAGCATGGGAGCCGAATCAAATTAACTATAAAGGCGAATATCTTCTCAAACAGAAAGATTTAATGCGTAACTGTGATGAAGACGAACTCAATGATGCATTTCCTAAAGCGGTCAACCTATTGTCGAGTCTCTCTAAAACAGGACGAAGGTTTTTTCGCTACATTGAATATGACCAAGGAATTGAGAAGTATAATGAAAAGATTTATAATTGGGTCGAAGATAGTGGAAAAAGACAGTTATGCTCAGAAATTAATGAAGATGTTAATTCTAAGGCTATCTCTATCTTTCCAAAAGATGTAGAGTGGATACCGATTAAATCAAAACAGTCTAAGGATGAAACAATTATTAAATGATTGACTATATAAAAATAAATAACCTTATTGAAAATAAATTTATGAAAAAGTCAGGATGGATATTTGGGCGAGGTTTGTCTTGTGAAGAACAAATCGGTCTATTTAACAAATCCCTTTTTTTTGAAAATGTGAACGAAGCAAATGTACTTTTCCTAATTGGTTATTTAGATAGTGAAGTTAAATCCGTCATTAGTAAAGTTTCAAGCGAAAAACTAAAAGATAAGATTATCTTTCTTATCGGCAATAAGGCATGTGGCAATAGTCTATTTCAAAGTCATGATACATTAAATGATCAACCAGATGTTTTTTCTGAGCAATTGAAAAGTGCTATTAAAATTAATGACTTTAAAATTCGTGAAGGCAAACTTGAAGAACTTGTTATGACTCACTTAGAAAAGGAATTTTATTGAAGGTTTATAGAATAGATGAAAGTCTGAATATATATACTAAGTCACAGCTGAGAGATATCTTAAGTGAAAAAGCTTTAAGAAATGATAACTCTTTAAAACTTTTGTCATGTATTGATCTATTAGAGTTGAATGAATTGAAAGAGAGACTTAAGCTAGAGGATCAGCGGTTTTTACTAGTTCTTGTTTTACATTCTTTAAGTAGTGGTGAAAGAAGTTACTTTGCTACGCCATTAAAAGAGGGACAGACTTTCTTCTCATGTCGTGATTACTGGAGTGGTGCAGAATCATTTGAACAAGAGATTTCATTAAGATATGGCATAAAATTCTACTTAGATGAGCGTGTAACATACGATTATTTAGATTTTAATAAATCATTTTATCAAATCGATTATCAAGATAGTCAGGCTGATATGTCTTATGAGAGTGATTTAAATCAAACTATTGAACAGAGAAATGAATTTTTATTAGATGATTATTATCCTCTCGGGCAAAGAGTGAAATTTATGGTTCATGAGGATGATGAAAATATTAGTAAAATTGAAGTTAGCCACTCAAAAAATATATTTCTAGATAAATTCTTGCGTAAGAAAAGCACCAAAGAAGTTATTCATTACCTTAATAGTATTAGCTCACGTTATTCGTTCGTTTATGAAAATTTATGGCGTGAAACATATGAGGTGATAAATGAAGTTCGTGTTGACCTCTATCAAAAATCCCTTCGTATGCTTTTTACAGAACTCAACTATGGTAAAAATAGTTTAGAAATTTTAAGAGATAGTTTTTATGTTAGTGGGGAATATAATTATTCAAATATTATTAACCAATTGGTTTTTAAGATTAATTCATCTCTAGAAGACTCTAAGATGTATAAAGGGCAAAAGTTTATTATCAATTACGATAAAACTTTTCCTCTATTAGCTCAGTGGAAATCAAATTTAACTTCAATGTTAAAAGAGGTAACTGAGAACCTTATAGATATTAGAGAGTCGATTTCTAAGATTAATAGACTTAAAGAATTTAACTTTGGTGATCAAGAGCTAAACCTTGTAAGACTTGGTCTAACAGGTGCGAGCTTAAGAGAGTTTGGAATAAGATATGATATAAGAGACTGTGATTCTTATTATCTTTATCGAGATTTAGAGCGAGATAGACCTTTAGGTGTTGATGGAAGTTTCTATGATAGACTTCTGGTAAAAATTCAAGACTCTATTCAAAGCTTTTCTGATGTTATCAGAATCATTGAGAGCTTGCCATTCAAACAAGATGTTGATTCATTTGAGATTAAAGAAGTTATAAGAGATCAAGATTGTATCTTTTATTCGTATACAGAGTCTGTTTTAGGTGAAGTTTCATATCTTAGTACAATCAAAGCTCAGACGAGTGAGATATATGATATGTTTATTAATACTCCATCACAGTTTCTGTTAGAGGCTTTCAAAAATGTTAAAAGACCTCATGATTATCATTTGGTGGCCCTAGACTGGGTGAGTATGGGGATTTGTCATGAGGAGCTTAGTCGATGATCTTTGAAAGAGAAGTATATAAGAATAAGATTTTTTATAAGGAGATACTTACAAGAGTATTAAATGTTTTTAATCCTCCAAGTTTTGAAGCGAATTATGAAAAGACTCATTTGCCTGTGGTTACTAATGAATTGTCGGATACTAATCATTTGAAAGCCGTTTGTTCTTATCATGCTATTACTTTAGTTGGAAATAGACCTCATCTTGATCTTAGTAAATGTACAATGTGTTTAGACTGTTTAAGCATAGATGGTGTTGAAATGAGAGAAGTTCATAAAATCTCAGACGATGTTATTTCAATGAGTATTAAAGATCAAAGTCTAGATGAAGTGAAAAGTTCTGAAAGTTAATCTCTTTTTCTGCTGTTGTATTGGCAACATAATCAAGAAAATCTGGCCTCTCAATTTCAATTGCTCCTAAAGAGCCCGTAACATTAGTTATCATTTGAGTATCAAAGTACTTTATATCGGCCCTTTTTATATTACTTAGTATTGATAAAAGAGCTATCTTAGAGGCATTATCTTTAATATGAAACATTGATTCACCATTAATAAACTTACCAAAGCAGACTCCATATAATCCACCGATAAGCTCTTTATCTTCCCAAACCTCAACGCTATATGCATGTCCTTCTCTAAAAAGCTGAATATAAGCGGCAATGACTTCTTCCGTTATCCATGTTCCATGAATAGAGTTTTGATGAATGTCACGAGCCTTTCTAATAACTCGCTCAAATGCAGTGTTATAAGTTATTTTATATGAGCAATTATTGATAAATTTTTTTAACTTCTTAGGTATATGAATATTATTAAGATCAAAAACTGCTCTTGGATTAGGACTAAACCAAGCAAGAGGGTAGTCTTCTGATATTGGCCATGGAAATATGCCTTTTTTATAGGCAAGTTTCAAAGACTCGACATGGAGATCGCCTCCAATGGCGACAATTCCTTGCTCGTCAGCGCTCTCTATGGGGGGGAATTTAAGAATAGGCATTATTTATGGCCTCAATTATTCTGGCCGAAACAATGGAGCCACACTCTAGTGTTTTCTTAGAGCTCTCTTCATCACCTATACGTGGGGCAATCTCCACCATATCTCCACCAGTTATTTTAAACTCATTAGCGAGTGCATCTATAATAATAACACATTCATGTGGTTCTAGACCATCGTGTTCAGGTGTGCCTGTTGCAGAGGCATATTTAGAGTCTAGTGCATCAATATCAAAACTTATATAGAGTTCTTCAATTCCTTCATCTTTCAATTCTTTTATCACTTTTTCACTGAGTTCCTTTGGGCCGATTTCTTTTACTTCAGAAGTCCAATACTGATTAATCCCAAAAGTATTTTCCCAGTGATTTCTTTCTTTCCCTGTCGAGCGAATACCAAATTGATAGCAATGTTCTCTTTTTTCTAGTCCATCAAGAACATGAGTTAGCCAGCTACCAAAACATAAATCAATTCCTAGCCTCGTTACAAGAAGGTCCGTATGAGCATCAAAATGAATAAGGCCTGCCTTTATTCCCTTATCTTTCTTTGACTTTAGCCATGATTTAACTATTGGATAGCTTACAGAATGGTCACCACCAATTGAAAAGATACCAATATTGTTTAGAGTATCATAGGTATCATCACAACACTTCTCTGCAATACTTAGAGGAGAGACAGGTAGTGAACTATCTTTATTTCCATAAAGTGCATCTTTGCAACTTTTAAGAGTTTCATCATTTAGATACTTATCATGTAGTAGGTGGGGGATGACTCTTATGTCTCCAAGGTCATAGTAATTTAAGTCTTTATAATTTTCGATAAGTTGATTTCTTAAATATAGTGGTCCCCAATTTGCACCACGTTGAATACCTCCGCCACAATCACTGGCAATTCCAAGAATTAGGGCACCCTCAATGTTGTGAACTTCATTGAGTTTTGATGACCAGCTTTTTTGATAATCATCAGATTCACCGTAAAGATGTTTTTGTAAGGACTCTTTATGTTCTTTTGCCGTATTTACAGTAAAAACACCAGAACCTGGAGGACATAGGTAAGAATTATAATTTTCAAGAAGTTTTTCAATTTTCATATGAGAATGTCTCCATCAATTCTATTTTTTAGAAGTGAGTTACTAAAGGTGTTCAAAAAATCATTTTTGGTTAGAGTTAAATATTCTTTTATGACCTTACTTTCAAAATTGATAATATTTTCATCGATCTCATCATATACTCCTGCAATATGTGAACTTGGATAAAAATTATTCATGTCTAAATTTTTATAAGAGTAAGGCTCATTTTCAAAAACATCTATATATGCTTTTGAGCTTGGATTTTCCTTAAGAAACTTTAAAAGTTCTTCAAGTTTAATAAGCTTTCCTCTTGCTGGATTGATAATGGTCACATCACTTCTAAGTTTCTTTAAAAAATCTTTATTTATGATATATTTATTCTGGCTATTTAAACTACAAGCAAGAATGATTGTTTGATAATGACTAAGATCTTTGATTTCTTTAAGGTCTTTATATGGATCATAAATTGTATAATCAAAGCTTGTGGAGTCAAAAAAAGATTGAAGCTTCTCTCCAACATAACCTTTTCCGTAGATAAGAATATTATTTTTTAAGCTCCGTTTAAAAGATCTCTTTGGATCCCAGTCTTGTGTGNATGGGATATCTCCNATGCTTTTAAGAAAACATGAAAGCGTATAAAGATACACGGCCTCGCTTCGGATNTCATTTCCGATAATAATTGGGATATCTAGAGANTTAACAAGNCNATGACTAATNTTGTCATAACCTGAGTTTGGATGAATAATTAGGCGTATATCTAATTNCTTTAGATAATCTCTAATTCTATCTTCCTTAGTTTGAGATGTCGTAATGAGAATAACAGCTTCTTCTCTTTTTATTTCTGATATTTCACGCGCATATTTAAGGCCAAGCTTATTCAGCGACTCTTTTTCATCTCTTTCAAAATTTGGTCCCTGATACTCAGAAATATCAGGTCTAAAAACAGTATACTTACTCATATGTCTTAAAATACTTCTCAAATTATCTTTAGGCCAATAATTAGCAATATTGTGCACCATGTATATAGCAAAATTCCATGGGTCCATAGGCGAAGCGGTAATTTTATAGTATATTGAAAATATACAATGATAAGTGAGTTTTAAATGATATCTATAAAATCTAAAAGAGAAATTGAATTAATGAGAAAAACCTGTGAGCTTGCTAAAAGCACTCTGGAATATATTGAAGAGTTTGTTAAACCAGGGGTCTCAACAGAGGAGTTAAATACTCTTTGTCATGAATATATTTTAAAGCATGGTGCATATCCATCACCACTTGATTATCATGGCTTTCCTAAATCTATTTGTACTTCATTAAACGAAGTTATTTGTCATGGTATTCCCAATCAAAAAGACGTTCTTAAAGATGGTGACATTCTAAATATTGATGTGACGACTTATCTTAATAAGTTTCACGGTGATACCAATAAAACTTTTCTTGTTGGTAATGTATCTGAAGAAGCTAAAAAACTTGTTCAAGTTACTTATGAATGTATGAGAATAGGTATTGATCAAGTGAAGCCTGGCGGTCATATTGGTGATATTGGTGCTGCGATAAGTGAATATGCACATGATCACGGTTATTCTGTCGTTGAAGACTATTGTGGACATGGTATTGGAAGAGAGTTTCATGAAGATCCACAAGTAGTTCACGTCGGAAAAAGAGGAACTGGTGCACAAATAAAGCCCGGGATGACTTTCACAATAGAACCTATGATCAACCTTGGGAAAAAACACTGTAAAGTTTTAAAAGATGGTTGGACAGTCATTACAAAAGATAAGAAATTATCTGCTCAATTTGAACACACTCTACTTGTGACTGATGATGGGCATGAGATCTTAACTCTTAGATCAGATGAGACTCCATGAGCGTAAGCTTTTTTAATTTTGATATTGATTTTGTCTTCAAGAATCAAAATATCCGTTTAAAGCTAGACTTAAATAATAAGAACTTCCTAATTGATTTTAAAATAGAAGGTCACTTAGCTGAACATGATTTTGAATATCTTCAAAATATCTTGAGCCATGGAAGAGTGAATAAAGTTGATATTTTTGCGTTGTTTAGAAATTCTATTAATGAAGATATAGGTCCTCAAAAGAGATACTTATTATGGATAGTCTATTCTTCTTTACATGAGTCGCTCAATACAAAAGTTTTAAGTTCATATGAAAAAGAAGCGAAAGCTGAAAGCTCTCTTATATGTCGCTGTATGGGTGTCACAAGAGAGATGATTGAACGTACAATTTTGGAAAATAAAATTAGAGACATGTTTGGTCTCACTAATGCTTTAAATGTTGGAGCAGGCTGTGCTTCATGTGTAGATGACGTCCTTAGTGAATTTAATCTCGTAAAAAAAGTTTATGATGAACAAGAGGATAGTACTCACACTTCAATCACTAAAGAAAAAGTTAAAGAGTTTTCTTATAAGGGTAATCTCTATACGCCCGCAAAGTTACTTATCGAAATTCTCTTTCCTAGGGCAAAGGAAGAAGGGGTTAAGATAGAGTCTCTTATTGAATCAAGTCTGTATGTGAAAAAAGATACTTTAAACGAGAATTTTAAAGCCTTAAGTGAAGAAATTGGCCTTAATATTATTGAGGCTTAGTACAGTCCTTTAGAATATCTTTATCACTCAATTTTTCAAATAAAGAGGTGATAAAGCTTCTTGGCCCATCTAGAGTTTCTCTATCGACACTTGTTTCAAGGTATAGATATCTTTCAAGTAATACCGCGACTTCTGGAATCTTCTTTTCTAGGCAGCCGGGAACGGAATAAGTTGCCTGAAGGCTAGTCAGATATGAAATAAAAATGTTTCCACTTTTATCTAGAAGTGCTTCAAAAGTAATTTCTTGTAGTTTATTTTCTGGGTCGAAATCAAATAAGCCTCTCTCTTTTAAAAGAAGCTGCTCAAGTAATCTTAAAGAGGGAAAAGAAGCATTCTTACAAATTTTCCTGTCATACCCTTTATTTAGAGACAAATTTCCAAGAGACGTAATCTGCTCAATCATTATTTGATTAAGTTTGTAATTAGGACCAGTATATTTGAGTTTTGCATAGTAGTCTTCTTCTTTTGCTAAGCATTGAAGTAAGGTACCAGCATAAATAGATGGTACTAGAAGTATTGTGAATAGAAGTTTTAAATGAAGTTTATGTTTCATAGTTTTTTAATGCGTTATTTTATATATTATTATACACTTATATTATAAGAATATTCTAGTGAGTAACATTTTATAATTAGGATCAGTTTTGAAGGAAATGGGCATTACTGAACATTTAGAAGAACTAAGAAGCACAGTTATAAGGGTTGTTTTTATCCTCCTTGGAGCTTTTGTCATTTGTTATGGACAAGGTGAGATCATTCAGGAGATTTTACTCACTCCACTTAGAGAAAACTTAGGGGAGAAGGGACAGGTTGTTTTTCTAGGCCTTCTGGATAAAGTTTTGGCCCAATTTCAAGTGGCATTTTATTCGTCAGTGATTTTGTCTAGTCCATTTTGGTTTTATCAAGTCTGGAAGTTTATTAAGCCAGGACTATATGATTATGAGAGAAAAGCTGTAAGACCATTCTTATTTGTCGGTTTTTTTCTATTTTCTCTTGGGATTGCATTTGGATATTTCTTAGTATTTCCACTTACCTTTCAAACATTAATGTCTTTTGGTGTAGGAGAGGTAACTGCTACTATAAGTCTTAAGGAGTATCTTGTTCTCTCAAGTAAGGTACTTGTCTTTTTAGGAATGATATTTCAATTACCCAATGTTCTTTTAATTCTTGGGTTTATGGGCCTTGTGACGAAGTATTCATTAAGAAGTATAAGAAGATATGTTTATGTTGGTTTTGCGATCGTTTCNGCAATGCTTACTCCACCAGACGTTATNACAATGCTAGGTCTATGNCTNCCTTTAACAATACTATATGAGGTTGGTATTGCTGCTGTAGCAATAATNGTACATCCATATATCGAAAAACANCATTCTTGATGTTTTTTGTAGGTCTATAAAANAAGTTTTNTCTTTTTAACAGTTCTAACATTGAGTANAATAATCNATGGAGAAAGCCATGAATTCAATTCAAGANAGTTTCGTTGAAGAAGCTACAGAAATTTTAGAGGAACTTAAAGACTGTTTANAAAACTTTGAGTCACTAAGTGATAGAGATAAANTCTTATTAGATAATATTAAAAATTTAAAANTACTTTTACCCGCTTCAAANATAATGAAGATGTTTGTCTTTCATGGTCATATTAAACTTCTGCACACTAAACTTGAGGATTCATTAAAGAATCAAAAAATTATTGAAAATATGGAACTCTTCAATTCTACAATTAAAGCTTCTGAGCTTGCATTAGGAGCAAAGGAATTAGGGATTGAGTCTTTAAGAGAAAGTGAAGAAGATGATATTGAAAGATTTTTAATTTCTCATAATCCTATTGTCTTTATTGGAATTGATGATCAAAAGATTAACGAGATTGTAAACTTTCTCGGTATTAAAGAAGATTATTTTATATTTAGAGATGTTACTAGTTTTATCGAAAATAGTAGAGAGACTCCTAATGAAATCTTCTTTATTAGTAGAGCTCAATTTAATGAGACAAAAAGCTTTGACAGAGAGTTTCATCAGAATAAAACGATCATTTATGGGGGAGCCCTAGAAGGGTATTATAATTTTGATGGTGTCTCAATTTCTAATCTTATATCAACATTTGAAATGATGAAAAACTTAAGAGAATATGAATATCTTACAAAGAAGTCACTTTCACTCGTACTATATCAGTTATCAGATATTGAAGACTTTCTTATCAAAAAAGATGACCTCATAACACTAGATATCCTTAAAAAAGAGATCAAAGATCTTTTATTGGCAAATAAGCGACTAGGTGGGGAGTTATAGAGATGGAGAAATTAGAAGTTATTGTCGCTGCAGAAGATATTAATGTTATTGAAAAAATTAATTCAATCTTTGGCTCCTTTGATAAAGTTGGAAAAATTACGACATGTCCGACATTTAATACTTTAAAACCACACTTGGATAGAAAGGTCCAAGGTTATCTATTTGTTATTGATTTAACTTCAGACTCATTTAAGACGTTAAGAACAAAAGTAGAATCTCTTATTGATGAAAAAAACGGACAAATCATTTTTGTGATTAATGATGAGCTTGGTATAGAGGCCGGTGAGAGTCAAGTTAACTTCATTCATGATAATTTTAAAATGGTGGAATTGGCTTCTAAGGTTTCCGAGGTGATATCGGCCGAACCTATTTCATATTTTCCAATAGCTATTACAAGTTTTTATAAAGCAAACACTTTCCCATGTGACATCTTCGTCAGAATTGGTATGACTAAATTTATAAGAATAGCAGTTGAGGGTGACAAAACAGATATTGATCTCCTAAAAAAGTATGAAGATAAGAATATCAGTAAGTTATTTGTGAGTGAAGTAGACTTCTTTAATAAGTGTCAAAATTTGTTTGGAGGAGAGTTAATATCGAAACAAGTTTTTGATAATAAAGATGATTATCGACGAAAATCACAAGAAATTCTGCATGATATGGTAGCGAATTTAGGAGTTAATAAATTTGTTATGGGTCAAGTCGATCAAGCAGTAGAGGAGCTTGAAGATGATCTTAAGAAATTTAAGATGAGTGAAATTCTTAAAATGCTTAATGATTCTCTTGGTACATTTATTTATGATCATAGTTATATGAGCCTCTGTTTTTCTAGACTATTATGTAAGCATATGGACTGGCAAAGTGAAGAGATCAGGAAAAAGCTTTCTCAAGCTTGTTTGTTACATGATTTAGGACATGAAAATGCAGACGATGCACTACTTGAAAGTTCAGATATCGTAAAATTAAAGACTTTACCAGATGAGAAAAGAGATAAAATTCTTGGACATAGTGAAAAGATGGCAACTCTTTTAGAGAAAAACCAAAATATTTCACAAGAGGTCATCAATCTTGTTCGTAATCACCATGAGGGATTAGGTCCTGAAGAGTCATACCCAAAAGGTTTAACAGGTGTTCAATTAACGCAATTAGATTGCGTTTTTATAGTCTCTCATGCATTAGTTGTAGAGATGTATAAGATAGCATTTAATCCTAAGAAATTCACCGAAACATGTTTAGCTATTAAAAATCGATATACATCGGGCCATTTTAAGACTGTGATTAAAGGCTTCACTCTAATGGCTAAAGAAGAGCTAAATATTAAAATATAGTCTCTGGTCAGGTCGTGACATCTTATCTTGTAAAGATTAAAATTAGTTATGGAATTAAAAAAGTGCTCACTTATATTCTTACCCGCAATATTAATTGCTTGGCTTCTTTCAACTGTCTTTATTGATCTTATGGCCGTGCCTCTAGTGTTTCAGACAGTATCTAGCCGTGATGAGGCCTCTCTTCTTGGAGTAGGGATCTTCAAGATGTTTAATCATCTTGAAATTGTTTTTATTTTGAGTTCTCTTTTCTTCATGAAGTTAAGTAGTATTTTTTCTTTTAAAGACTTCTTATTAAAGATTTCTTATCTTCTTTTTTTTCCATTTTTTTATTCTTTTTATCTGACGAATAAAATTGTGTCATTAAATGCAAGTAAAATGAATGAAATTGATGACGCGAAATTACAAATTATTCAGAAAGACTTAGATTTTTTTCACCAATTATATGTTCGTCTAGATTCAGTAAAAATTTTCATACTCATATTTTCAATCATTCTTATTATTAATCAGATACGAAAATATATAACAATAAATTCGGAGTTAAAATGATTCTTGTTACAGGTGGTGCAGGCTTTATAGGAAGTGTTCTTGTTGGAGAACTAAATAATCAAGGAAGAGAAGATATTATTATTGTTGATCGTTTAGGTGACAGTCTTAAATGGAAGAATATTAGAAATCTTAAATACGCTGACTACATTCATGCTGATGAACTTTTTCTTCCCGAGTATGCTGACTTGTTAGAGCAAGTAACTTTTATTTTTCATTTAGGTGCATGTTCAAGCACAACAGAGATGGATATGGATTATTTAATGAAAAATAATGTTCTATATTCAAAAAACCTTTATGAAATTGCATACGATATGGAAATACCATTCATCTATGCTTCTTCTGCTGCAACATACGGGGATGGTGAACTAGGTTATGAGGATTCACATGAAAAGATTCCTAGCTTTAAACCACTCAATCCTTATGGTTATTCAAAGCAGCTCTTTGACGAGTGGGTATTAAAAAGAGAGAGAAAGCCAGATCACTGGTTTGGTTTAAAATATTTTAATGTCTTTGGTGCTAATGAGTATCATAAAGAGGAGATGAGTTCCCTTGTCTTTAAAGCATATCACCAAATACTTGAAACTGGAAAAGTGAGGCTATTTAAGTCTCATAAAGAAGGCTTTGAAGATGGTAAACAATTAAGAGACTTTGTTTATGTAAAAGACATTGTTAAGGCAATGGTTGAAATGATGAATCCAGAGCTTGCCCAAAAATCGGGTATCTACAATATGGGAACAGGAGTCGCTAATAGCTTTTACGATTTGGCCCGTTACACATTTAAGGCCATGGGAAAGAAAGAGAATATAGAATTTTTTGACATGCCAGAGCGTTTAAGAAATCAATACCAATATTATACATGTGCTTCAATGGAGAAGTTTAAGTCACTCCTGCCTCATTTCTCTTTTAATTCTTTGGAAGAAAATGTGGAAGATTATGTGAAAAATTATCTTATGAAAGAAGACCCTCATTATAATGGCTAAGTTTCAAGGTGGTGTTGACGGAATTATAAAAGCTCTTCAGCTTATGAACTCCGAAGAAAGAGATCGTCTCTTGAGTGAGGTTTCTAAAAAAGACCCACGGATGGCCGAACTTATCAATGAGAAGTTATATTCATTGTCAGACCTTGAATTTATTTCAGATAAAATGCTTGTTGAGTTTCTTCAAAAAGTTAATAGTAAACATCTAGGCTTTGCCTTTAAATTACAAAATGATGATTTTGTAAATGAGTTTATAAAAAGAGTTCCTCGCTCTATAAGAGAAGATATCTTGTATTCACGAAATGAAAGTAAAATTGCAAAAAGAGACGCTCTTTCATATGAAAAAGAGATCCTCTCGCTCTTTAGAGACATGATCGATAAAGGCAGCCTTGTTCTTTCTAAGAATGATGATTATATCTAAACATCAGTATTAGTTTTTATAGAGTTCTTCAATTTCATCTTTCAGGTATCTTATTCTGTGATTCATTCCTTTTAATTCATAGTATTCAGTTAAACTTGCAAAATGAGAACGTAAAGCTTTTAGTGAGCTTTTGATCGTTCTTTGTTTTTCAACAATTTTTAATGTTTGATTTAAGGTATAGATAAGCATGGACTTATTAATAGGCTTTGTAATAATTGCAAATGCACCTTCATGACTTAATTTTTCAAATACCTCAGGATCATTAGCACCTGTTGCAAATATTGTTGGTATATTAAATCCGGCCTTCTCTATTTCTTTATGTATCTCAATTCCATTTAAACCTGGCATGACGTAGTCTGTAATAATGACATCTGGCGGACTCTTTAAAATCTCTAGCAAAGCTTCTTCAGGGTCTGAGAATAAGCTACATTCATGATTTTGATTTTCTAATAATTTCTTATAATAATTTAGATGAAAGTTATCATCATCAATCACTGAAATTTTGTATCTAGGCTTTTGTACTTTTACAACTTTGTCTTTTTCTTCACTTTTTGAAAAATCAAAATTTGTAGCTTCATCGATCACATCAGTATCTATTAATGAAAACAATTCACCAATACTCTTAAAATATAACATTTCCTTAAAATCATATGCTCCCGAGCGTTCAAAGAAAATTCGAGTTTGGTCAATAGTTGTAAGTAAATAACCAGAGACTTCTTCAAGATGAGATTGATGCTCTTTGTAGTTAAAGGCCATACAGATATCTTCTACCTTATGTACATGTGCCTCCAATAACTTTAGCCCATACATTCCAGCAGAACCTTTAACGGAGTGCAAGACTCTCATGACGATATTCCAATTTTCAAAAAAGTCTTCTCGCTTTTGAAAGTTTAATATTGCTGTTTCAGCTTCTTCAAGTAGGTCATGGATCTCTAAGATGTATTCTTTATCTATTATTTGCTTTTTCATAAGTTAATTTTAATAGTGAGTAGGTGAGTGTTAGGTAGACAATTGCCATGCAGCCTTGTGTCACTTATGGCGTCTAGATGAGTAATCTTATGAGTTTAGGGCTTCTTAACCTCGCTTCTTTAATAAACTTTCATATTTTTGTCTCAGGATTCCTTTGGCTGCCAGTTTTGCCATTCAAATCCGGAATGTTCTTTATGGTATCTAAATTTTAGATTGTACTCATGTCAATAATATAGTTTTGTTCACTCCTAGTTTGCGTTATAACTCTAACCAAGGAAAGAAGATGAAAATGTTGT
>NZAF01000020.1 GCA_002686115.1 Halobacteriovorax sp.
TATTGCTCTTAATAAGTGTATGCAACTCTCTAGTCTTAAGTCTGAACCTAATAAGAAAAAAGAACTTCCACTATGGAGGCTTAAGGATTTTTTAAATTCAGTTGCTGAGCATTTTGATAATAAAGAGCACTATAAGACAATATTTGGAGAGTTCTCGAGACAGGGCTATGTAAAAACAACCGCCAATGGTTTTCCATTTAAAGATTATTTCAATGAGGGGAAATCTAAAGAAAGTGTCCTTACACAATTTGAAATTAAGAATGGATTAAGAGCACCTGCACAAATAGATTAATCACATAATTCATCTATAAGATCTTCAATCTGTGATATTTTATATGGTTTATTAAGTAGGCCATCAACAATTGTAAAATATTGTGCTTTTTCCACAAGTTCAATGAGATTTAGAGTTTGTCCTGAGGCAAAGATAATTTTTAAGCCCTCGGGTTTTGTCGGATATAGTTCACTTAGGACCTCTTCTCCAGTAAGTATTGGCATATTGTTATCAATTATCATGATATCAAATTTGTCGCTTTCTAGTTTTTCAAGGGCCTCTTTGCCATTAAGAGCAGTTGTTACAGAGTAGTCTAAATCTTCTAGTAGTTCTGAGAGAATTGAGACAATCTCTATTTCATCATCTACTAATAGTATTTTTTTACTCAACTCTTTCTCCTTCTAGATTTCTTTTAAACTATCCTCTAGAGTAATTCTAACTTTATAGTTAAAGTCTTCTTGTGCTCTTTTATGAGAGAAGTAGTGCGATGTTCCTAATTGAAGCGCAACAAATCTCGTCATGGGAGGGTGTATATTATATATTTTAAAGAGTTTTAAAAATAATTCAATCACTAGACCTAAAGAATATGATGCTTTAAGAGATATTTTTTTAGTAACACGTTCTAAACCTTTCACTTCTAAAACATTGTTAATAAATGCCCACAGTCTGACTGGTTTTTCTTGAGCAATAAAGTATGCTTTGCCATTATTCTTTGCTTCACTTAATAATTCATTAAAGGCATCAATATGTGCCCAAGCGGCATTTTCAACATGTATGACATCGACAATATTTTGACCATCACCAATTATTTTAAGTTTATTCTTTTTTCTAGCTTCGATAAGTCTTGGGATGATGTTCTTATCTCTTTTTCCATAAATTAAGTGAGGTCTAAGAGAGCAACATTTAAAACTTTCACTTGCATTTTCTAAAACGTAGCTCTCGCCTAACGCTTTAGATTTTGCATAAAGGCTCAAGTATTCATTGGGATAGGGGAGTTCTTCATTTCCATTTTCTATTGCTTCTTTACCAAAGACGACACTTGGAGTGCTGGTATGAATAAAGTATTGTATATTATTTTTTTTTGCTAGATCAACAAGGTTCTTTGTACCTTCAAAGTTGATCTTGTAAAAATCATCCCACTTTCCCCACATGCCGACTTTGCTTGCTACGTTAAAAATTACATCTATACCGTTTAAAGCTTTATCAATGTCATCTTTACTAGTGATATCACCTTTAATCGTTTCGACACCTATATCTGTTAATTCATTAGTATGTGATCTTGAAAAATTTAAAACATTGTGTCCTTGATCTTTTAAGATCTTGGCAATATGAAATCCTAGAAAACCAGTTGCTCCAGTGATGAGAATGTTCATTATTTTATCTCCACAAGTTTTCCACTGCTTGCATCTTTTGAGAGTTTTATTCGGTCTATTTTGATATTATGTCTGACGTCTACGGGAAACTTTTTAGCGAGAAAGAAGTTTTCTATATCTTTAGTATGGTCATAGGCTTTAGACATTTTTAGTAGTTTTGATTTAAGGTTCTTGTTTCTTATTATTTCTGTATTTTCTTCTATAACTAGAGCAGGCCTATTGTTAAATTGAATCAATGCTGTTTTTTGAATTTCTTGATTTTTATTAAATATGGCCTCACAGGGAACAGTGTAGTGATTTACTTGGTCGTGTTCAATACGATGAGTTTTTCTTCCATAGAACCAGATGCGACCTTGTTTATCAATTCTACCTAGGTCTCCCATTCTGTGCCATAGTTCTTCTCCGTCATGTATCTTCGCCTCTTTTGTTTTTGATTCCATGTCATAATACATCGGAGTTACAAAAGGACCTTTTGTTATTATTTCACCAACTTCATCTGTGCCTAGGAACTCTGCTTCTTCTATTTTTTCAATAACTTCGTCGCTACATCTTATGATGGATACTTCAATATTAGGTGCTGGATATCCAATACATGTACCGTGACCTTCGTCACTAAGAGAGCTTGTTTCACTTAAAATAGTTGATCCATCTATGTTTGCAACAGGTAGGCATTCTGTTGCCCCATATGGAGTATAAGTGTTTCCATTAACTAGTATTTGCTTCCACATCTTATGAACTTCATTTCTTACAGGTGCTCCAAACATGACGACATATTTAACAGTGGGTAGCTTGATATTGTTATCTACACAATATCTACCAACTCTAGTCCATATTGCAGGTGATCCTGCAACAAAGGTAGCTTCATTATCAATGATATTTTGTACAAGTGATTTTGGATCACATTGTGCAGGTTTACTTGGGTTCATGTCAGGAATACAGCTTGTCATTCCCATTGCCATCGTAAAAAAGGAGAATAGAGGAAATCCAGGTATGTCTATTTGAGTTTCATTTAAATTAAACATATCTCTTAATGTTTCTGTTTGCTTATTAAAAATATGATGAGTGTAAACGACGCCCTTTGGAATGCCTGTGCCTCCGCTTGTGAAGAGAATTGCTGCCATATCATTGGCTTTTACTTCTTCTGTCTTAAAGCTTTGATGTGTTTGACTCTTAATATTTTTTAAGGAATCTAGACCTGGGAAAAATGATGTCGTTATAGATGTTTTTATTGAATCAAAATACTTTCTCTTAAAAAGTTTTAATAAAAATACAATTGGTTCAGCGATAATAGCATCGGGCCTAACCTGCTTTATTGCATTTAAAAGATTCTGTTTGCCCATTCCTGGATCAATTAGTACTGGGACTGCTCCCATTTTAAATAAAGAAAATGTGATGGTTGGAAAATCAAGAGACTGTTTTACAAATAAAAGAACTTTGTCGCCTTTTTTTATTCCTTTTCTTTTTAAAGTCCAAGCATAGTGATCACTTAGGCTGTGAAGCTCACTGAAACTTAGTTTGTCATATTGATATTGATCGCCCTTTCGATGGGGAAATCTAATTGCATCTTTATTCGGAGTTTTACTTGCCTGGTTAATAATTCTATAGGCTATATTCATGACAGGCACCTTCTAGGAAATCTCTTATCTCAGTGATGCAATTTTGTTTTTCATCCTCTAGTACGTAGTGACCAGCATTTTTATATGTTATGTACTTTGAATTTGGATAAAAGGTCTTCCATTTACTCAAAAACTTATCATTAAAACAAAAGTCTTTTTCTCCCCAGAGAAATAGTTTTGGACATTGAACACTTGGAAGATTTTCTTCTATGTCTTTAAGAGTTTGATAACTTCTATGCTCTTTTTTTAACGGAATATCGTCAACAAACTTAGCCGTGGCTATTCTATTTTGGTAATTATTATAAGGATAAAGGTATCCTTCCTTAATCTCTCTAGGTAATTTCTTTTTTACGGCCATGAAAGTCGCTGGAAAAGCAAATGCATTAAATGTTCTAACAAGTCTTTCACCGAGAAATGGGATTTTACAAATGGCAATTCTAAAGGGGATATCAATTGATCTAAAAGCTGCTGTGTTGAGTAGAGTTACTGAAGTGACTTTGTCTTTTAATTTAGTCGCAACTCCCATGCCAATGGCCCCACCCCAGTCATGGACGATGAGTGAGAATTTATCAATATTTAGTTTCTTAATTAGCTCTAGTACATTCTCAATATGATTTTCTAAAGTGTATTCATAGTCTTGAGGTTTTGAAGATAGTCCACAACCAATGTGGTCAGGTACAATGCAACGATAATTATTTTTTAGATCATTCACAATATTTCTATAATAAAAAGACCACGTTGGATTACCGTGAAGCATGATAATTGGATGTCCTTCTCCTTCATCTATGTAGTGTAGTTTATTCGAACCAAGCACTAAGTAATTACTTGTGAATTGATAGTGTTCTTTCCATGTTTTTCTTACCATTTTACACCCATTGAAATAGAAGAGAGACCAGAGCCTATTCCAATTAAGGCTATGTTACTTTCTTTTTTTATTTTTTCTCGATCGTTTTTTAAAGCTAATGTGATGGGAAGTGCACTAGAGCCAGTATTACCTAATTCATGAAACGTATCAAATGTAGGTCTGTCTTGAAGTCCTAAGTTCTTTAAAACAATCTCTTTGTGTGCTTTTCCAACTTGATGTCCTATAACAAGGTCAATTTCATTTTCACTTAGTCCGTGATGTTTCTTAGACTCTTCCCAAGATTTCTTTGCCAGACTTTTTCCATACTTTAAAAGTTCTTCAGAGTCAGTTTCCATGACAAGAGAGTTAGGGTCTCCATCTCCAGTACATAACTTATTCGCACTAGAGTCTGTCATTGTTGCACCACCTAGAAGTTGATGTCCTGTAGGACATAGATCACGGTGACAAAGTGAATAGGCAACAGCGGCTGATCCAATTGTTAAATTAGCAAAATATTTTTTTAAAGACTTTCTTGTTATATCTGTATTTGTGTTTAATTCATTGATTGTTGCAGTTAAGAGTGGGCCAGCGTTTTCACCAGATACTACAATCGCCCTTTTGATAAGCCCTTGCTCGATCATAGATGCAATGACTACCCATGCATTTACCATACCTAAACAAGCGTTTGATAGATCAAAAATTGTAGTATTATTCTTAAAACCAATATTTCCATGAATAATTGATGCCGTTGATGGCTCTAGAAAGTCTCGACAGACAGATGAATTGATAAGCATATCGACATCAAACTTATCTACATTTCCTTTATTAAGAAGATTCTCTATTGCCTTTGTTGATAATGAGCTTGGTAATGTTCCATTTGCCCAAATACCTCTTTTTTCAATCCCCGTCATTAATTCAAGTCGACCCTCAGGAAGCTTAAGTCTTTTATAAAGAGGAGAGAGCATCTCTTCTAATTGAGCACTACTTAAATACTCTTCGGGAAGATAGTATCCATAGTCTTCTATAACAACATTGTTAAATTTCAATTTACACCTACTTCTGAGTCCATTAGTCCATACAAGTTTGCCATCGAAATACCTGAGAGCATTGAGCCGACGATTCCTAGAAAACCTTGGTCTGTCCCACATAGAAAAAGACCTTTTATAGGAGTTTTGCCATTTCTTAGTTTGTCAGTAGAGCCATAGACTGTACCATCAAAGTGGCCTGTATATTTCTGTATCGTTGTTGGAGTGAAGACATCACTAAAACTAATTTCCTGATCAAATTTGGGATATAGACTTTTTATAATATTTAGAGAGTCTTTTAAGACGAGTTCTTTTTTTTGCCTATAGAGAGGTTTGTCCATTTCTTTCCATAGTCCATAATTTGCCATAAATGTGACTCTGGCCATTCCTTCATGAATATCATCATCATTAAAGTTATTTGGAAAACAGAGGACTGCACTTCTATTGTCATAGAGGCTCTTTGGCTTTTGATAGTGATATACATCGCTATTATTATAGAAGACAATAGTTTCATTGATTCCATAATCTTTAGGTTTATTCTTTAAGCATACGATACTTTCACAAAATGATAGTGGCCCAACTTCTATTGAAGGCTTCTTTATAGAGGGCTCACTTGATATATCTTTAAGTTCACTTTCTTCACAAACTTTACTAATTGTTTCAGGGTGCCCCATGCTAGATATGATTTTGTCTGCATAGAGTACTTCACCTTTTTTAAGCATGACCCCAACAACTTTATTGTCTTTTTTTATAATCTTTTTTACTTCTGATCTAAATTTTAATTCACAGCCTGTGTCTTCAAGCTTTTTGAGTAATAAATTTATTACAGTTCGGACACCACCTTGAGGTCTGCAGAATCCTTCAAGATAAATACTCTTAAACATAATAACAAATTGAGAAAAATCCATATCATTTTCCCAAGCTGATCCATATATTAAAAGAGGACAGAAGATCATCTCTAATAAGTACTCATCTTTAATAAAAGTTCGTGCGACATCTTTTGCCATGTAGGTCTTATTATCTAGAGAGACTTCATTAAAGTTTTCAATATGAGAAACAAATTTGTTAAATCCATCTATTTCGTGAGGGAAGTTTTCAGCTATCTCAGTTCTTAGTAATTCAAAGTCATTATTAAACCTGAGCTGCTTTTCCGGGAATGAGATTAGTGAGCCTACTTGCTCTTTTAGCATCAATTCATCATACGGAATTCGAAGCTGCTTTAATAATTTTGTTAAAGGCTTTCTCTTAGTGCCTTTTTTAACAAAATTAGTCATAGCATGTAGGCCCACATCAAAGTCTCTTTTTGCACGTGTGTAATAAGAATTCAGTCCACCGCTTATGATGTGTTTTTCAAGTATGCAAACTTTCTTTCCATACATTGATAGTCTAATTCCAGCTGCCATTCCTGACATGCCGGCACCAATTACGATAACGTCATACTTATTGTCCACTTATTAAATTCCTTTATTATTGTGCAAATTTTGGAGTAAGATATTCTACACAACTCGCCATCGTAGCTAGTTGAGGGTAGTCCTCTTGTGGAACTTCAATCTTATGCCTTTTCTTTAGTTCCATTACGATATCTAAGAAATCCATTGAATCAAGATCAAGTTGCTCTCTTAGAGGTGTTGCATCATCAATCGTAGTTACATCATCATCAATAGCGATGTCTGCGATAATGTCTACTACTACTTGTCTTACTTCTGTTGCTTGCATTTGTTTTCTCCTTTGAAAATCAATTTTTAGTTTTTATATTTCTTTATTATTAATGTTGAGTTTATTCCTAGCATTCCAAAAGAATTGTTAAGGATATAATTTACTTCTTTTTTCTTTGGTGCTTCTAGTACAAGATTGTCAAGAGCACACTCTGGATCAATCTCTTCAATGGGGTGACAAGGATGTATCAGATCATCTTCAAAGCTTAAAAGATTTCCTGCTAATTCAAGAGCTCCGGCAGCTCCCATTGAATGTCCTATAAGTCCTTTTGTGCAATTTACTGATACTTCAGGACAATTTTCATAGAATTTTTTAATTCCTGACATCTCTTGAATGTCTCCCATCTTTGTACCTGTTGCATGAAGATTGACGATATCAATCTCTTCTTTTTTTATTCCTGCTTTTTCAATAGCTTTTTGCATACACTCCATTTGTCTCTCAGGATTTGGAAGTACAAAGTCTGTTGCATCACTATTACTGTGGTAACCAACGATTTCACCGTATATCTTTGCATTTCTAGAAAGAGCATCTTCTAGTCTTTCAAGTGTATAAATACATCCACCTTCAGAAATAACGATACCGTTTCTCGCATTATCAAGTGGTCTTGATGCTCTTGTTTGATCTTCTGGTCTATTTGCTAGAGCTCCCTGGGCCATGAATGAAACATGGTTTCCAAAACTATTTGATGACTCAGACACTCCTCCTGCTAGAGCAAGGTCTACTTCTCCTAATTGAAGCATTTGCATGGCCTGGATGATACCCATATTTCCTGCGGCACATGCTGCACCAATAGTGTAGTGAGGACCAGTAATATTTAAATTTAACGAGACTTCACCTGCTGGATTATTGGCAACTGTTCTTGGGTTATGGTGGTGTGTCCACATTGTTGGATCTTCTTCATTATTTTTATAAAATTGAAAAAGCTCTTCTTCTGTTTCAACAGGCCCATGTTCTGTGATTCCTAAATATATTCCAATTCGGCTCTTATCAAATTCAGTAAAATCTATACCTGAATCATCTAAGGCTTCCTTAGCACAATAAACACTTATCCCCCCAACTCTTGTTCCTCTTCTTCTCATTTTCTTTTTTTGATGTTTTGTCTCATCAAAGTCACAATGTCCAACTGGAATCTTACCAAGAAATCTCACCTCTTCTTCAGTGATTCCTGACTTTTGCTCTAATAGAGCACTTCTAAATTCTTTGATGTTATTTCCATTAGGGGCGGTAAGACCAACACCTGTTATAACGATTCTTGAGAGGTTCATTAGTGATTCTCCATTTTATCTAAAATATTATTAAGACCTCTTTTGGCTATATGCTTAAAGGCCTTTTGGGTATTTTTAATCTGCTCAAGTCCAACCTTTTGGTTGTCCTTTATAAAATTAATAGCTTTTGGAATATTATTAATAATAGGGTAGGGATTCTCAAACTCTTGATCTATCTTAATAATAACCTCAGTAAGAGACTTCGCAAATTGTGTAGTACTTAAGATATGAGTAAATCTAGATTGTACTTTATCAGGTATGTCTTCATTTAAAGCTTTTTTGGAGATCTTTTCAAAATCTTCAAGATAAGAAAGCTCCCTTTTTTTGAGAACCCCAGAAACAATTGATATTGCATTTTCTTTTGCGAAATGTATCTTAACTCTCTTATTTTCTGGATGATCTTTTGTGCCAATCATTGAGTACTGATTTAGATTTTTTAAAGCATTTGAAACGGCAGGTTGAGAGAGATTCAGTATTTGTTCAATTTCTTCAGATTTAAGTGGAGTTTCACTTAATGAGAGTAGGCCAAATACCGCTCCATCAATTTTCTTAAAACCAACTCGAGCGAAGAATTTTTCAAACTCTCTAATGATCTCTTCAAAGTTTTTTATGTGATCAAACATTCCCTGTTTGTCCATGATTCATCCTTATATTACGAAAATAAAATATAAGAAATATTTGTTCTTCTGGCAATCAGTTTGATTCATTTTAAATGTTTATAAGGAGTATTTTACCATGCACTGCGTGGTGCCTTGAGCACCTTGCGAAGCGTTGAAAATATTTTGACACCTGTTTTTTTACGAGAGCATCGTGTCAAATGGTGTCATTTTGACAAAAACACTTGGTTTTTTTTGGCATGAAGTTTGTTTATGTGTAACCAAGACTTAATAACAAGATGTTAAATAAAAAATCAGATTCATTATCTGAAAAGAGAGGGAAAAATATGAAACATGTAAATTTTAAATCAGCTTTATTAACTCTAGCAACAAGTGCTCTACTCATATCATGTGGTGGAGGCGGATCAAGCAGTGGTGGACACGGTGGTGGCGGAGGTGGTTGTTATAGCAACTGTGGACCTTCTGAAGATTGGAGATCATCTTCTTATATTACTGTTAATCAATTTGTTGACGCGCTTAACGATGTCGATGGTGCCGTTGATTATGGAAATTATGATGATATTTCTTTTGCTGTTAAGTACACAGATGAAACAGTTAGAGGAGAAGGCTTCTTTGTATACTTTGACTCAGAATTTGGTGAGTACATCGCTGTTGATATCGATTACTTAAGAACAATTGAATACTGGGATTACTACTCATCTAATACAGGTCTTGCAGATACTTTTAGAGATATTCAAGACGATGATGAATTTATGACAGGTCTTATCGGTGATGGTGACGGTCTTGATTATGAAATTGTTGATTACTTTGACACTGATTTCTACACTGGTGAAGACTTCTATATTGGTTTTGATTCAAATGAACTTTACGAAGATGAGGTTGAAGTTACAGATACAAGTCTTGCTGTAGCTAATGAGCAAGAAAAAGAACTTTATAAGAAAGCTTCTTCTTATTCAGTTGCTTTCAAAATCCCAATGGATAAAGCACTTTCTCTGGCTAGTTTAGAAAAAGAATTAAAGAAAATGGCAGCTAGCGCTCAAAATGGTGAGCTAAGCGAAGACGATACAAATGCTATGGTAGCAAACTTTGAACACTTCACTGGTGTATCAATGGAAGAATTTAACCAAGCAAAAGAAGACGGTACTCTTAGAGATACTCTTGTAGAAGAAGTGAAGGCCAATATTGGTACTGAATCTTCTGATTTTGAAGACCAAATCTTATCTCAGGTATTTGATATCTAATTTAAGTCTTAATTGGGGAGGAGCTTTCAGCTCCTCCCTTTTTTTTGCCTAATTTTTAACTTAAAAGGATTATTAATGAAATTTATCGTAAATATTGTATGTATGTTGTCTTTAGCGATATCTACAAGTGCAAGTACTGTTGCAACAAATAAAAGTCTCTATAGCATTTCAAAGAAATATGAATATCTTCTCACAAGCCATCCAAATGCTCACCTTGAAAGCTTTAGAAAAGAAAAAATTGAGCTCTACCAGGCCGAGCTTAAAGATTACTTTAAAGATAAAGGGATTGAGGAGGCTAGAGCTGATCTACTTGATATCATCGCTAAGGTTCCTGAAGATGATAAGAGAAGATCATTTTTTAGAAGTGTAAAATATGCTTCTGAAGAAGAATTGATCCAAATTTTTTCAAACAAAACATTAATTAGAAAAACATTTAAAGGTGAAGGATCAAACTTTACTTCAAGTGATCTTTTCTTGCAAAAGGCCATCCTTTATACAATCTTAGGTGTTATTGTTTACGCGATAGCAGATAACGTATTTGATCGTATTAATTACGAGACATTTGATAGCTTTAGACTTCATGCAGGTGATTACTGTGATACTACTCCTGCAGAAGATGAAGCATTGAAAGCGGATGCTTATAATAAATGTGTCTCATTTGCTACTCATCCTGAAACATGTCGTTTTAAAGAATGGAAAACTGAAAAGTTTGAAGACTATACTTCATATGACAGCTTTGGAAATTCTACAACTTACTATAACTGCTACATTGAAGCTCGTTATAAGGCCGATAGAGATAGATAATGATTTTATACGGGGATCTGATAAGGTTCCCGTTTCTTTAAAAGTGTCTAAATATTTGACAGTTTTGTAGTTTTCACCCATTTAAACAAATTATTTTTTACCCAGTGTATAGTGTCTTATGGTCAAATATCTAGTTCCTATATTACTTATTATTCTTAGTCACTTAGGTGCCTATGCAAAGATCACTGGGGTTCCAATTGATAACTCAAGTACCGTTGCTTTTGATCTTACACACCCTACTTTGGGGCATATGTTGCCAGAGGAGATCGAAGATTACTTTTCAAGTCTTGATATCCAAACGGATAAGGATGATATCTCACTATGGGAGCCTATGCTTTCTAAGTTCTATGTTGGAACAGACACTTTTGATGAGTATAAAAACGATCAAAAAATACCTGCTGAAGTCGGAGAAGAATTTTCTTTTATAGAGGTTGTATCATCAGAAGATGGAGTGATGAGATTTAATGTGAGTAATATTGATGGAAAACTATTTCAAGTTACAATAACGAGAATGCTACATACTACATTACTTAGAAAGAATTTGTTTCGTAAACTTGGTTACTCTATTCCATCAAGTAAATGGCTTGATAATATTACGCTTAATTTTAAAGATAATAAGAGTCGAGACTTTTTTAAAGATCTTCAGATATTGGCAAATACGTCTCGTGATAGTGATAGGTGGGTAAGAGAAGTTAAAGAAAAGTCTTTAGTTATTCAAGATGTCGTTATTAAAGATATTGAAACTGCCAAGATTGCTGATATCTCATTAAGTGCTCCACCTGAAAAATTTGAAGACAGAAGCCTAAGGGCAACTCTAGTTCCTTATTCCTTCGTAGCGATTAACGAGAGTATAAATGCTTTCAGTCGTTCAATGACTAAAATGTATGATGGAGAGTATATTTTCAAACATTTTCAAGAAAAATCAAGCTTTAATGCGAGTCTTGATGACATTAAATGGATTGCTAGAAAATTAGCTAAACTCACACAAGAAGATCTGCATGAGGTTATAAAATACTCTTATTTTCCATTTCCAATTAATGATATCTTACTCGAAAAACTCGTTCAACGAAGAAATCGTTTGATGGATATGATTGTTTTAAAAGTTGATCCGCTTCGCGAGTATTTTGCTCAACATCCAAAATACAAGGATGGTTTTTTAGAAGATATCGACTTTCCTAATTATGCAACACACTTTACTTCAGACCCTAAGGAGAGTCCTCTGGATGATTTATTATCGTTTGGTATAGCAAAATCACAAGAAAGTATTATTAGAGGAGCAGTTTCTCAATTAAATTCTCAAATTAGTGTCTTTGATGTTACTGAAAAAAGAACTCAGTGGATTAAAGAGGATTTTGAAGCAAATAAAGATTTTGCGATAGATTATTATGTCAAAAATGGTGAATTTCCTGAACTACCTTTTTCTACTTGGTTTACTCCAAGAGTCAATGGAGGTCTTCTGCTTGGTCGAAATGTAGTTATTGGGCCAAGTTTAGGGACTGATAACTTAGTTCAAATGGCGGACTCTTTTGGCTATACATATAGCTATGGGGGTATATTAGGTTTAGAAAGAGTTATAGATCAAAGTATATCTGGATCATTTTCTTTAACAAATCAACACTTGGTTTCTTTCAATCACATTAAAGCCCTAAATAAAATCAAAGATGTCTTTTCAACATCGTACAAAAATATTTTGGTTGGACTCTACAATAAAAAAATTAAGAAAAGACTGGAAGCTGCTATTAAATCTGAGCAAGAAGATGAAGAGTTAAGACAAAAAGTTGTCCATGGTGTTATGGATTATATTGACGAGAAATTCAAAGTCGGTGAGTCACTTATCATTTCTGAAAGTGAGATTCCTACAATGAATTTAGGTCTTTCGGCTCCTGTTAATGGTGCTTTTGTAGTCACAGGTAAATTAGGTTATAGAAAAAAGGATTTAAAAAGAATTCATATACATCGTCGAAGCAAGAATCATATTCAAGTCTATTTTGATGATGCTAAATTAAGAGAGTTATTAACAGGCTTAAAAATCAGTAATCTCATTCCATTTTTTGATTATGAAGGTAATAAACTCACTGGGAACTATAAGATTAAGTTATTTGATTTAAATTTAGACAGAAATTTAAAAACAAATAAAACATTTTTTAGAGATATCAAAGCACTCTTTCATATAATGGAAGATAGAAATTTATCTAAAGTTGATATTGAGCCTGTTACAATTACAAATACTGTATCAGATAAGCTAAACCAGTTGAATTTATTATTTTTGTCATCAAAAGAACTTACTCAATATGCTGATATGTCTGTTGAACAAAAAGACTTTGATGATACGAAATACTTATATAGTTTTTATGGGAAACAAAGTGGTTTAAACTATATTGATCTAGGGAAAAGAATTTTAAATTATGTTTTAGAGGAGTTTTTAAGTGAGATTGAGTTATACTTAACTCCAAATCCACATGAACCAGCACATAGGACAGTTATGGGTAGTTCAAAGACTATTTCCACTGAGTTTCAGGCTAAATATATTGATATTACAAAGAATGGTCTCGAAAATTTCTCAAATAAATATCTTGTGACCTCTTATGTTCGAGAAGGAAATACTCTTTCTTTTGATAAACTTAAAAGTCTTCTAGATAAAGTAAATGATGAAACTGGATTGGTCATCTTCTCCGATGGTGATGAAAAAGATATCGGTGAGCTGAAACTTTATAAAATAGAGACTAAGATTCATTTTTATGAAAAAGCCGTTGATAAATTACTATTTCTAACAGATGAAGAAATTGATAACCTATCAAGTCGTCGGAAAAAGGAAAATGAATACAATCGAACATGTGATTCGCCAGCTACTATTGGCAAGAGCTTATCTTGTGGAAATTTTGATCATCTAAAAAGGTTATTAGAGAATTGTCATAGTAGAATGTCTGATAAAAAGTACGAGAAAGCTAATAAATGTTTTGCTAAGTACATGTACTATGTTTCAAAGTATAACGATATTAAAGATCTTTTCGATTTAGTAGGTCTTAAAAATGTTTTTGTTGAAACTAAGGTTAATGGTTTTAGACAAGATAAGGAGACAATATATAGACCATTTAATGGTGTAACTTATGGTCGAGTGAATGCTATTAATAAAGATGGTCCTATTGATGGAATAATCAAAAGATTTAGCCTTTTAAAAGGTGAGTTTTTTGGTTCATGGCTAAGGTATCGTTTCTAATGAGAGTTATATACAGTATTTTATTTACATATTTTTCACTATTCTCTTTAGCAGATGAATCTAGTTTATCTGATAAACAATGGCATTTAAAAAATACAGGTCAATCTATTTCTAGGCGAACTGGTAAGTATCAAAACTCTGAGATTAAAGGTGTTGCAGGTGTCGATATCAATCTTGAGGAACAATATGACCTAGAAAACAACATAAAAGTGGCCATCTTTGATTCTGGAATTGATATAAATCATCCAGGTCTTCTTAGTAAATTGTGGAAAGACCCAACCTGCCAAAGAGATTCTCATGAGTGTCATGGAATTAATCTCATTAACAATAACTATAATGTTACAGATGAGATAGGTCATGGAACGCATATTGCTGGCATTATTGCTGGTGATTCATTTAAGGGTATTAGAGGAATTATTGGCAAGAATGTTAATCTTATGCCAGTTAAAATAAAAAAGAATAAATTTGATAGTTTCTTTATTAGAAAAAGGCTTGTTTCTGATCAGATCGCTTCAGGTATTAAATACGCTGTTGATAAAGGGGTTAAAGTCATTAATATGAGCTTTGGTTTACCTAAAATATTAGAAACTCCTAATCTCTTAAAAGCTTTTAAATATGCACATTCAAAAAATGTATTGATAGTTGCAGCTGCTGGTAATAATGGTAAGGACCAACCTGTATTTCCTTGTAACTATCATCATGTACTTTGTGTTGGAAGTATTGATAATACTGGAAAGAAATTAGTTTCAAGTAACTTTGGCCATATTGTTGATATCTATGCACCCGGAGAGTACATATATTCGACATTTCCAACAAATATGGAATCTCGTATAGCAAGGGTAGGCGGTGTCGATATAAAGACTGGAACCTCTTATGCTGCTCCAATCGTTGCTTCTCTTGCGACTATTTTATATTCAATAAACCCTAGCGCTGATGATTTAAGTATCAGAGAAATCATCCTTAGCTCTTCTAAGAATATCAATGGTTTAAAAGTTGTAGACTTTAAAACTACGATAAATAATTATAAGAGGTTTTTAAAAGAGAAGAGAAATCTATATCATACCAATATTAAAAGAATATCTGAACAGATCGTAGTTAATGGATTAGTAAATTTTTCTATTGACGTAGAAAGTTTAGGTGTACTTTCTAATCCAGATATCTCAATCAATTCTCTTAATGATGTTGAATTCTCACTTGTTGGTACACAGAAATTAGATGAAAGAAATACGAGACTTTTGATTTCGGCCAAGGTTAATGATTTAAATATTAATTCTAAACAGAGTTTTCATTTAAACATCTCTAATAGTGTTTATCCTATATCGATAAAACTTTCTAAGTACGTAGAGTCTAAAATAAAGAAAACATTAGAAAAGACTTTTGTTAAAGAGGTCTTTCAAAGATCAAAAATATTAAATAATAGTCTTCTTGTTCCTGTTAAGGAATACTTAGTAGATGAGAAATCTTCTGAATTCTTTTTTAAAGATGAAAAGAATCAAAAGCTCACTCTGTATACTGAAAATAAAGCAGTCTTCAATAAGTTAATTTTAAATTTTAAAACGAAAACAATTGTAAGTGCCGTTATTAAGGCCGATATTAATCTAGATGGTAAGATGGATTACTTTGTCTATGGTACAGACACTAAGAAGCTTAATTATAAATTCCTATTTTTTAATGAAGAAGGTAAACCTTTATTTGGGAAAAATAGTGAATGGTATTTAAGAGCAAATAATTTTGGAGCTTTAAATTTCAATAGAGGAAAGCTTAATTTTCAGTTTTTAAAACATAAGAGCTTCTTAGGAGACATTCTTGTTCCTGTTGTTCTTAGAACTTATGAACTTAATCAAAGTGCAAATTCTTCAGATCCAATTAATAGAATCAGCACCGGGCAAAAACTTAGACCATACTATTTCAGTCCTTTTATCTCTGATAAAAAGGTCATGCTTGAAATAAGAACTTTAGAAGATTTTTCATTTATTGAGAGAATGAGAAAAGAGTTTGAACTTAACTTTTTTGATGAAATAATTGTTAATAATATTATACCTCAAGATAAAGAAGAATTTTTAAAGGGTAAAGTGAGTCTTGTTTATAACTTAGGTGAAAATGCTAGTAAACAATCTTACAGGGTAGAATTTAACGATACGAGTGATTATAAAATTTCTTATTTTGTGAAAAAGTTTTTACAGGGTAATAATATCTTACGTCATCGTATGGTTGGTGAAAATATTTATAATGTTCGTCTTTCATTTTCTAAACGTTATCAAAGAAATGTTGTTAGAAGCTTTGATAATATCACTGAAAAGAGCATCTTTTTTAGATCTACTTCATGGGATGATCCTATAAATGCGGTTATCGATAGCTTTGATGATGATAAGAATTTTGCGTCTACAAGCTTCATAGAGTCTAGATATCATATTTATGCTGACTATCAGAATAGTGGTCAAAGAGTTATGTCAAAATTTCCAATTAATAGAGAATCTAGTTTTCCTGGAATGTCTTTTTCCTCTAGCTTTAAGCCTGTGATGATTGCCTCAGATGGTGCTATCTTTATGGACACACAATCAGTCTTTGGCCAATCTGTTGGGGTTTTAAGACTTGATGAGAATCAAGAAATCTCCTTAAAAATTAAGGATAATTACTTTGTTAGAGATGATTGTGCCAGTTTAGGAGTTTTTGAAATAGAACTTAAATCGAAATTGTATTTTCACTGTGCAGATAATAATAAGTCATGGATTGAGATTCTAGACCTTTAATTATTTACTGATAGGTAGGATGTAGATAGATGTCAGATAAATTTCAGATTCTTTTGAGTGAGCTTCTTCCTGATCAAATTCTTTGATGAATTCATTCATGAGTTCTTTTAGTCTTTTTTGCGCTCTTGGAATATCTTCTTTTTTTACCATTATCATCCTGTATTCAAGTATACGCTTGCTTTGTTCAGTCTCATAACTAAGTTCGGCCATTTTTAAGAAGTCTCGATGAAGATTTTTAAAATAATTAACAGTTGGTCTTTCAAACGTAAAATCTTTGTCTACGCTTAATGCTTGGTTATTATATTTAAGGGCCCCGACATCTTTCATTTCTTTTAAAATTTCTTCTATTTCTTCTTTATCAATAGTGAATCTTATTTTTGAATCAAGCCAAGTTTTTGTTTCTTTAAAGTCTTGCCATTTTACAGCTTCTCTTAAAAAACCCATTTGCCATTTAAAACTTAAAGGCCTTTGACTATCGTCAAGATTAAACTCTTGATCATTATCAAGCATATACATGAACATTGATGAGTTATTCTTACTTGTTTTTGTGAAGTCAACGAGTTTTAAAAAGTATTCTTCCTCTTTTTGATCAAGATTTAAGTTACTTATTAGTTTCTCTCTAATACTAGGACCAGGATTTCTTTGTCCTTTTATGACCATTGTAAGTCCTGAGACACTTGAGAGTCCAAGTTCTTCAGACCATCTTTTATAAGAATACTTACCAAATTTGGCCTTACGCTCTTCAAATACCTCTTTTAAGTACTCACGATAGTCTTTGAAGTCATATATACTGACATTGTCTTTCATAAACTCCTTATCGATAAATACCTAAAAATATTCACTATATTTGTGAAAAAAGTAAAAAAAAATTGAGCTAAGTAAAAAAGTAAGGGGGTGTAGCTAGTCGTTGATATCATGTGATTGTCATGACATAACGTTGATCTTAACAAAAGGAATGGTCATGCATAATTTCGTAAAAACAATTATTTGCTTTGCTTTTTTACTACAATCATATTCGATGGTTAGCTTCAAAGATACTGGTTGGGGTGGAAGATTTAGTGATGATGAAATACGACAAATGTTGACAGAAAAACTTTACTCGGACTTTTCTGATATCTGTGGTGGGAATGACAAGGTTGAGTTTTATAGTCCATCATTTCTGATCGTTAAGAACGAAAAATCAATCTTACATGATTTAAATGATATTTATGACTATGCTGTTGAGGTTGAATATAAAAATCCATTTACTGATGAAATTATCTTTACCAATTTTAAAGTGATCACTGAAGTTTCAAGAATTTCTGATAGGCTCATTTTAAGCTACGTTAACGAACCATTGTATCAATGCTTTTAAGCTAAACATATGAAACTATCTTGCTTATGAAAGTCTGGTTTGTTGCTTGTATGTTTAGTTGAAAAGTACTGATGTTCTGTAGGCGTCTCTATAACAGCGCATATAGAAACTGATAATTCTTTTAAAGGAATATCTAAGTTTTTAATATTAAGACTAACTTTGTATTTTTTAGTACTGTCTAGAAAGTTTTCAATAATAGGTTCCTCTTGTGCGGCAATCTCTTTCATTCCTCTTCTTTCACCTTCAAAGCGATATGCATTCCATGCTCCGCTTGGTGAGAAGTTGTATTCATAATATGAGTCGGTATTCTTTTGTTTTAGAAAGATTTCAAAACATGTATGTTTCCATAGATTGTTTTGTCTTTTATTGGTTGTTATATCTTTTTGATAAGAAAATAATTCTTCTAGTTTAGAAGTTGATATAAACTCAAATTCTAAGCTAAGAATTTGCTCTTTTATAGAGATGTTTGCAATGAGATTAAAATCTTGTTTGCCTTTAAAATTTTTTAATTCAAAGCTACTCTTCAATTTTAAACATGCTTTTATTTTCTCTAAGTGAATTTAAAAACTCAACTGGAAGAGGAAAGAATGTTGTTGTTTTACCTTCACCGACTGAGATTTCTTTCATTGTATCGAGATATCTTAAAACGATAGCATTTCTATTCTTGTCTAGATTAGCTGCTGCTTGAGCAAGTTTTTCTGATGCTTCTAGCTCACCTGTTGCAGAGATAATTTTTGCTCTTTTCTCTCTCTCCGCCTGGGCCTGTCTGGCCATTGCCTTTTGCATCTCCAAAGGAAGGTCTATCGCTTTTACTTCAACTGCTGATACNTTGACCCCCCAAGGCTCNGTCTGTTCATCAATGATTGTTTGAAGCTTAGAATTTATCTGATCTCTATGNGTGAGGATTTCNTCNAATTCATATTGACCCATNACAGANCTTAGTGTNGTTTGTGCNATTTGTGCTGTGGCCATAAGGTAGTTCTCAACAGAGATAACCGCTTTTTTAGGGTTTTCAACTCTAAAATATGCAACACCATTTACCTTTAATGTAACATTGTCTTTAGAAATGATATCTTGTGAGGGGATGTCCATAGTAACTGTTCTAAGTTGAACTTTAGTCATCTTTTCAAGTCCTGGTAGTAAAATGATCAGACCAGGGCCTCTGATACCTGTATAGCGTCCAAGAAAGAAAACAACGCCCCTTTCATATTCAGATAAAATTCTTACACTACTAAAAAGTAAAAATCCCAATAAAACAACGAATAAAATTGTTGGTGTCATAATATATTCCTAATTAAATTTAATCCATCTTAAAAATTCAGATCTAAGCCATGCAATTTCTTTTTCTTTTACACTTTGAGCTTTTGATAAAGCTATAAGAATTGATAATACTTGTGATAGTGATGTTTTAGGTTTCATATATTTTCCTCTTGATGAGACTTTTTAATGGTATAAGTCATATCTTCATTTTTATTAAGTATTTTAACATTATCATTAATATTTAGACCAGTAGGACCTTTTGCTTTCCAGAATTCACCGTGAGTTTTAATCATGTATTGACCATCGGCTAATATATCATGAATAACACCTTCTTCAGAAATTTGATCATTAAACTTTTCTTTTCCTATATTCTTTCGACTTTTCATGAAGACGTATGCGATTAGTGCGAGAAATGATGAAATTGCAAGTACTGTAGCTATTATGACTGAGTGAGAGATAGATAAGTAACTATCAACAGTTCTAAAAAGAAACATTGAACCTGTCACAAGGGATACGAGAGCAGCGATAGAGAGTAGTCCAAAACTTGTAATATATATTTCAAGAATAAGTAGTATGAAGGCTAAGACAATAAGTCCAAGAGCACCAAGATTTAGTGGAAGTACTTGAAAGCTAATTGCTGCAAACACGAGACATACTGAACCAATAGAGCCCGCAATAAAACCACCTGGTGCTTGAAGTTCTATGTAGAGAAGAGCTGCACCCATCAAAAAAAGTATATAGGCCAAGTTTGGAGAGCTTAAAATATTAAGTAATTTTTGACCAATACTCATTTGAGCTTCTACTATCTTAACGTTGTTCGAAACCTCTATCTCAATATTTTTTCCATTTTGTTGAAAATTCATCTGATGGATCTTTTTTAATAGTTCATCAATATCATTAGCAGAGAAATCAATAATTTTCTTCTCTAATGCCTCTTGCGTTGAAAAGCTTGCGGCCTTCTCAATCATCTCTTCAAAAGGCTTATGACTTCTTTTGTGTGTCTGCGCTTGCGCCTTAACTAGTGCCTTAATATCATTGATAACTTTAAGCCTTAAGTCGCTTTCTTTATCTAGATCACCGGTTGAACTAATCGGAGTTGCAGCACCAATATTTGATCCCTCTGACATTGATAGAATACTTGCACTACTCGCTATTATTGCCCCGGCGCTTGTTGCGGATGCACCAGAGGGGCCGATCCATATAGCAACTGGCTTTTTACTATTTGCTATTAAAGATATAATTTCTTTTGTTGTTGATAGAAGACCACCTGGAGTGTTCATTTGTATAACAAACAAATCGCTTGAACTCATTTCCTTTTTAAAATTATGAGTTAAGTAATCTAGGGTTGCTGGATTTATAGATGAATTGATGTCTAGCTTTAAAACCTTTTTTACTTTAGTCGTATTTAAATCACTACTTGCAAATGATAAGCTTAAAAAAATACTCAAGAGTGTCGTTGCGATAATCTTATTGAGATGGTAAATCATAAGGCCCTCAAATTTTAATTAATAAAGGAAAATAAATTGAGTCTTTATAAAGCAGTATATTCTAATTTTTTAAATCCTATAAGTGATAAAAAATGTGATTTCCTAGAAAATTACGCGTTAATTGCTAAAAAATACGCAAATGGTTATAAAATCATAAAAATATGTCCAATTAAAGAAGCAGATGAGTTCTTAAAGACCAAGCGCTCTAGTGAAATTATCTATCTTGAAGACAAGATATGTGTGCCAGGATTTTATGATACTCACTTTCATTGGGTTCAAGATGAAGTGAGAGAGATGCCAAAAGATAACCTTTTAGATTGGTTATCAAATCATACATGGCCTTATGAAGCAAAATTTAAAAGCAAGACTTTTGCTAAAAATAAATCTAGAGAATTTGCCAGAAAAATCTTTGAAAATGGAACAATTGGTGGAGCTTGTTATGGATCAATTCATAAGCATAGTGTTGATACGGCTTTTGAAACATTCGTAGGTGATTATGTTGTTGGAAATGTTTTAATGACCATGAATTCTCCTGATTATTTATTACAAAAAGAACATAAGGCAAAAGAGCTTGTCACTGAGTTATCAAAAAAATATAAGTCAAAGTATGCAATGACTCCACGTTTTGCCATTACTACTGATCCTGATACGATGAAACATGGTGCTAAAGAAGCTAAGAAAAACTCTTCTTTTATTCAAACTCATTTAAGTGAAACAGAAAATGAGATTGACTTTGTTATGTCAATTTATAAAGAGATAGAAGGTTTTAAAGACGTTAAAAGTTACACTGAGATTTATGATCGTTGTAATCTCTTGGGCCCTAAAACTATTATGGGTCATGGAATATATTTGAGCCAAAAAGAACTTAAGAGACTATCCCAGACAAGAACTGCCATTGCACATTGTCCAACATCAAATGCCCCTTTAAAACAAAAGGGATTAGGTTCTGGGTTATTTGACTTTAAGAAAGCTTCAAAAATGAAAATTAGATGGTCTTTGGCGTCTGATATTGGAGGAGGACCATATCTTTCAATGCTTGATGTGATGAATTCTTTTGTTGCTCAAAATACTAAGAAAGAAAAAGGTAGTACAAATTACTCTCAGGCTTTATTTCGTTCAACTTTGGCCGGAGCAACTCTTTTGGGTCTTGAAAAGGAGAGTGGAAACTTTATGCAAGGAAAGTATCTAAGCTTTACCTGCCTTGGTGATAGGCCTAAGGGGAGCTCATTAAAGGCCAATGAAATCCTAACAAAAATCATAAAAAAGAGCGCCAAAAATCGCCATTTATATCAAGATCTCGTAGAGTTTTGTGCCTACCGTGGCGTGAATTTCATGAGTAAATATTAACAATTTTGTCAATTTTTTATTGATTCTATGAAGGTTTTGTATATAATTATTAAAGAATCACTTGAATGTAAATCTATAAGTTTTTGAAATTGCGGATATCTTTGTTTTAGTGTTTAAAAAAAATTTACTAAATAATAATTGATTTTAACCTCAATAATATATATGATTATTTCATATCGCAACGTGTAACATAAATGAAGGAGAATTAAATATGAGAAGTTTCGAAAATATCGCAAAATTGATTAAAACTAAGAGAATCCAACACCCAAAAGGA
>NZAF01000021.1 GCA_002686115.1 Halobacteriovorax sp.
CTGACCATCCTCCGGAATCACATCCTGAACAACAACCACATCGTCATAAAGGGCAAAATACTTGAGTTTTTTATTATAGTTTTCTAGGAATATCTCACCTCTTCTAGAGGTCGCCACTGTTTGCTGTTTAGTGACCTCAACATTTCCTAGTAAATCCGCACGCATATCAAGCTCAAAGAAGTCTAACTTATCGCTTTTAAAGAAGATCGGAAGCTCAAACTTCCTCTTTCTCTGAACCACACCATCTACGTTATCTCGGTACTTTAGGATACCTTGCGCTTTGAGATATTTGGCCCTATCTGAATTAATGAGAACTCGATAAAGCATATTTTGATTGTTCGTTTTGGTTTTTACATTCCCAATAAGATCGATAATCTCATCACTTTGCCTATAAATCAGTCTTTCCGAATTTGCTATAGTGTCGTTCACTCGAATTTCGACATTTCCATTAAGATTGAGCTGACCTATGGACTTATTAAAAAACCCACTATCTCCAGAATAATAAAGAGGATCATCACCATCCTCAACAATCACACCATTAGGATTCTTTGTAATCATCTGCCCTGTCATCTGATTATTGACGACCTCTTCACTGTTGAGATGGATTTTTTTTGATCCCTCTTTATAACGATAGAAATTTATATTCTTTAAGTAGTTTTCAACCATACTACTTGAAAGCTTTTGCTTTGAACTAGCAAAAACGCTCTCATCTAGATTGATATAAAAACTCATCACTATCATTGAAGAACTCAAAGCGAAGAAAAAAAGAATGCTAAATACATATTTTAAAGATAGCAATTATCGGGCTCCTTAGTTTCTAGATTATAGCATGGGCCGTTTCTAGCTGAGAAGTAAATTCAATGCAATTTTAAACTCTTAACGCACCTCAAAGAATCAATCCTTTGACGATGAACAGGCAAAATTGATATAAACCAATAGAAGACAAAATGACTAAGGTAAACACAAATGCTTGAAATTCAAAAGCTTAAAGAGAGTGGCGTTAAACTTACGCCGATGATGGAACAATATTCTCAAATTAAAACAAAGTATGTTGATCACATGCTCTTATTTAGAATGGGTGATTTTTACGAAGTCTTTTTTGAAGATGCTAAGAACGCTTCAAAGATTCTTAATATCGCTCTTACTCATAGAGGAAAAATTGGTGATCATCCAATTCCAATGGCCGGAATTCCTCATCATGCAGCGGCCACTTATATTGACCGAATCTCTAAAGAAAATATCAAGGTAGCTATTTGTGAGCAAATTGAAGATCCAAAAGAGGCAAAGGGAATTGTAAAAAGAGGCGTCACTCAAGTTGTGAGTCCAGGTATTCCTTTTGATCTTGATAAGTCAGAGTCTCACTCAAATCAATTCATCGTTAGTGGCGCAAAGGTAGACGATCATTACTACGTTGTTGCACTAGATTTTACGACAGGAGTTTTTAAAGGATACCTTTTAAATTCAAAAGAAAACTTCTTAGAAAAAATTCGCTCCCTTCAGCCAAAAGAATTCATTATGAGCCTTGGTCAGTGGGACAAAATAGAAGAGCTTGAAACACTTCTAAATCACATGGGAACTCTCGTCACAAATATCTCTCTTGAATACTTTGATGAGAAGTTTACTGAAGTATACACTGAAAAGCTCATTCCAAGTTATAAGACAGATCAGTTATTAAAAGAAAATAAATCAATACTTTCACCAATTGGCGCTCTTTCCTATTATATTACTTCAACTCAAAATCTTGATAATTTTATTCATATTCATCCTTTCTCACTTGTCAGTGAAACAGGCTTTATGAAAGTGACAATCCCTACTCTAACTGGATTAGAGATTTTACCAAAGAGCAAAGAAACTTATCATGAGTCCCTACTTGGCTTTATGGATAAAACAAGGACTGCACTAGGATCAAGAAGACTTAAAGAATATTTTCAAACTCCTTTAGTAGATAAAAAAGAAATTATGAAACGTCAGGATGTCATTGGCTTCTTACTTGAAAATGATGACCTCTTAGTCGAAATCAGAGAAGAACTTAATGACGTTAGAGACCTTGAGCGAATTCTTGCAAAGGTTGCAACAGGTAAGGTTAACGCTGGAGATTTAATAAATGCAGCTAGGGCCATTAGTACATATAAGGTACAAGAAGGAAAACTTCAGTCACTTCCAAAGGATACTATTGAGAAGTTAACTAAAGATGATATGGAGACTCTCGATCTATTAAGAGAAGCGATTGAAAAAACTCTTAATGACGAAGTTGGAGCAAGTCTTGATAAAGGTAATTTAATCAAAGACGGCGCAAATAAGAAAAGAGATAAGCTTGCGAAACTCAGTACAAATGCATCGAGTGAACTCCTTGAGCTTGAGAATCGTCTACGTGAAGAAACAGGCATTTTAAAATTAAAGATTAAATCAAATAACGTTGCAGGATACTTCATAGAAGTATCAAAAACCCATAGTGACAAAGTTCCAGCTAACTTTATTAGAAGACAAACTCTTGTAAACTCAGAGAGATATGTAACCGAAGAACTTGCTGAGTTTGAAAAAGAAGTCGTTCTTGCAAAAGAAAAACTTTATAAGTTAGAAAGAGAGATTTTTAAATCTCTTGTAGACTCTGTAAGTAATAATAGAGATCTTGTTAGAAAACTTGCTTCAATACTAGCTCATCTGGATATCTTTCAATCATTTAGTTGGATTGCGAGAAGTGAAGACTTCACGAAGCCAGAAATTTCATCAGCGAAAAAAGAAATCAATTTAAAAGATGCATGGCACCCACTTATAAAAAATGCCATTCAAGATAATTTTATCTGTCATGACTTAAACCTTGATGAGAGAAAATTCTTTGGTCTTATCACTGGTCCTAACATGGCCGGTAAAACGACTGTTATGAGAGAAGTTGCCATCATTCAACTTCTAACTCAAATCGGCTCTTTTGTTCCAGCAAAACATGCAAAAGTCTCTATTTGTGACTTTCTCTTTTCTAGACTTGGTGCAAGTGACGACATTTTAAAGGGTCAATCAACATTTATGGTTGAGATGGCCGAGACTGCGGAAATCATCAGACATGCTACAGACCGTTCACTCATTATTTTAGATGAGGTTGGTAGAGGGACTTCAACTTATGATGGGCTCTCCATTGCTTGGGCATTAGTGGAGCACTTCATTAAAGAAACAAAGTCTCTTTGTCTTTTTGCCACTCACTATCATGAATTAATTGATCTTGCAGACTCATATGACGAGGCAAAGAACTTAACAGTCGAAACCATGAATCATGGCGGTAATGTTCAATTCCTTTATAGACTTATTGAAAAAGGTGCTTCTCAAAGCTTTGGTATCTATGTTGCTAAGCTTGCTGGGATTCCATCTCATGTTCTCAAAAGAAGTAAGAGCATCTTAAAGACTCTTGAAAAGAATCAAAATCATTCAAAAGGACTAATTGAAGGAGAAAGTGCTAAAGCAGAATCTCAACTAGACTTCTTTGCAATTGAAAAGGTTCACGAAGTTCCAGAGTACCTAAAAGAAGTTGAAGTCAATCTTCAAGATATCGACATTAATAATATGACTCCAATTCANGCGATGAATAAGCTACAAGANCTNAAAGATCAAATTACTTTTCAATAATCTTATTGAAAGAGTGCTCTAATTGCCTGTGCGCAGTTNTTTATGAAAGAGTTCTTCTTTTGTAGAGGAGTTAACTTTCTTTTNTTCTTCAACATNTCAAAAAGTAANCTCATCTCTTTTGCCTTAAGAGATATTTTATAGCGTNAGAGAATAAGACTTCTAAATTCCATCACTTGNTCATCTCCAAANTTNACACCATAAGGAAGCTTTTCATCCATAAACGAAATATACTCTTGAACATTTAGAAAATAATTAAGCTTCTTTTGNTTTAANCCTTTTACTAACTCTAAAGTTTCCATCAATGGTGCATGACTATCAATAAGTTTTACAAAAACCTCAAGTCTTTTACTCTCCATGCCCCCTATTTCATCCATAATATCAAGAGCAAGGTCTTCTTGAGCATATCTTAACTGATCTATGACTTTTGCATATAAGTCATAATCATTAATAACCTCTTTCGTTTTAGAATCTATCATATTTCTATTATAGAGCTTATCAATGTAATCATCTGTTTTCTCGCTTCGAGTGGACTCCAAGATATCAACGTTTTCCCCACCTTCAAGAATGATACCCTCTTGTATAATTTTTTGTAACTGGGCCTTGGTCTCAGGTCTTTTATCTTTAGAACCAAGAGCACTTACCATTTTCTTTAATTCATCTATTGATGGGTTTAAAATAAAAGTCCCGTAAAAAAGCTTACTTCCTAGTTCTTTTGCATAATTTTCGAGTCCATTTTTAAGAAGTGATTTAATTTCATCGACATTGTGAAAAATACTACCTTCTAACTTATAAGATGGTAATCTGACAATGGTTGAAATAATCTCTTCTAGTGCCAGTTTTTCACTTCCAGAAGCATTATGATAAAGAGCAAAGTATGGAGGAAGTAACCTCTTCCTATGACTATCCTGAATCACCTTTATATCTTGTTCAACCTTATCAAGAAAAGACATTGCCCCTAAACGACTCTCTAAAACAGTCTCTTCACTTATACCCAGAGCGCTTGCTCTTTGTTTAATATTTTTAATTCGCTCATCTTTTAAATCATCTATCGTGACTCCTTGATTTTTTATGTATCTCTTAGCTAGTCCTAGACTAAAACGATCTTTCACTTGCAGAATAACCTGTTTTATTCTTTTTATTTCATCATCAATATCTTCTTCTAAAGAAGACTCTTTGATAAATTCAAAAACTAACTCTCTTTGCTTTTCATTCTTTGCTAGAAAGACCATGTCAACCAGCTCTCTATTAATTGCTCGCGCTGACTTTCCACTCTCTTCAAACAAGAGATTTAACATTCGATATGCTTGACCATCAACATTCTCATTATTTAATCTATCGATAATAAAGTTTAATTCACTTGATACTTTCTTGAAGAAGTCCTGATTATCAGTTGAACTTTTAAAAGTAGAAAAATAATTAAAAACAAGATTCATAACAAATTGAGACTCTTTGATATCAAGTCCAGCAATATTTTTGACAAGTTCTTTTGACACAACTAAGTCGAATCTCTTTATAAAATTAAAGTAGCTAAAGATGATTTCAAGAGATTGCTTAGATTTAACGAAAGCGTTGAGACTTATAAGATCTTTAGACACAATACTATTTCTTCTTTGATCTAATAAGAAGATAACATAATGAGATTGATCAACATCTATCCCCTTTCCAAGCTCTTTGTATGCAAGATCTAAGAAGTCTTCATTTATTTCAAAATAGGTAGGACTTAGAATGTAATTAACAAGGTCAGTAATTTCTGTAGTCAGACCTTTTTTCTTAGATAATATGAAATATGCAAGATCTGTATGCTTAAAATAGCCATTTTTTAAAGAATTAAAATAAGAGTCTCTTAACTTATCACCTGCTTCACTAATATCATCTGAAATCAATATTCTTAAGGCCTTATCCATCGACTTATCATCTAAGGAAAAAATTATCTCTGAGTATTTCTTAACAAGTTCAATATCTTTTTCTCTTGTTAGATTCATTAAATTCTCAAGTATCTCAGTTCTAAACATTCCCCTATCAAAGGCTTCTTCAAAAATTTCAAACTGTGCTCTAAATTTAAGCTTTTTTAAGAGAGCGTAAATTTCTAATTTCGTCTCTTGGTTGACAAAGAAATAGTCAGGATCATTTTTAAATTTATGATTCAGATGATTCTCTCTCATCTCAATATCATTATCATCTAGAATAATACTTGCAGGAGTCCTCTGACTAAATCTAGAACATGACACTATAAAGCCGAGCAATATTATAAGATATACTTTCATAACCATTCCCTTAATACTGTAATTTTATCGACTTAAAAGAATCTTTATAAAAGTGACTTATATAGAAAACTGCATGAGACGAAATAATTTCCTAGCACGAAAAGAAAGATTTCATTTCTCATTCAATTCCCCACATAGTCGATAAGAAAGCATGGAAAGCTTAAGAATACTGCCACATATTGAATCAGGACAAACACCAAAAAGACCTTCTCGAAAAGAGGTCTTAAAAAGTAGAATCTATGCCTTTGCTATAGATCTTTACGCCATCGTATTTTTAGCGAGAGTCTCTTCATTAATGTGGGGATATTTTATTTCCAAGCACCTTTCACGAATCGACATGTCTAATTATCAAGCCTATCGCCTACTTGTTGTTGGCAATATTAATTTAACGATGCCTATCTTTTTCACATCATATTTTTTCTTTTTCTACTATCTTAATAATGGCAGAACACTTGGGAAGATGTTGATGAAATTAAAAGTATGCGCTCTACATGACCATAAAAGAGAGCTCACATTCCTAGAGGCTTTTGGACGCTCCATAGGTTACCTTTTTATCAATTATCTCTCTTATGTTCCATTTGTTATTAACTATTTCAGAAAAGATACTAAAGGTATCCAAGACTTCATCTCTCAGACTATTGTTCTACGACATGATGAAATTGCAGCGATTGAAGCCAATGAAGAACATACCACTGTATCAGCTCAGGCATATTTACCTTTTCCAGAGGACCCTGTTTCACATAGAATTAGTAAGACTTCATAAACTCGGCAATATAGAGCTTTAAACTTAAATTCAAAATTTACAAACCATACTGAT
>NZAF01000022.1 GCA_002686115.1 Halobacteriovorax sp.
AATATTTTTCGTAAATTCATAAATTCTATCATGTGAAAGTCCTATATGATCGAAGAAGAGAAGTTCATTGATAAACTCTGAAGGATTTTCAAATTGAAAAATATACTTACCTTTTAAACTATTAAGAACTGTCTTTAATTCTTCTTTAGAAACCTCTTCATTAGAATACTTTGTTAAAATATCTTTTAGAACACCTAATAACTCGACGACGCTTTCATTCTTTGTAAAAGTAGAAATAACAGAACGACCATAGTCCTTTTGCCTCCCCGCATAGGCATAGGCGGAATATGTAAGACCTCTAGTAGATCGCAACTCTTTCATTAATACAGAAGTAAATCCTCCTCCAAGAAAATGACTAGAGACTTGTAGATTTTCGAAATCTTCAAACTCTCCCTCTGTCAAAAACTTTCCAGCAAGTACTTGTGCTTGATTTGCTTTTGGGACAGTCACAAAGTGGACTTGCCCTTTCTTTTTACCTTTTGGTGCAGCAAGTTTTCTCTCAAACATGGCCTTATTATCCCATCCACAATCGTTTGAAAGAACACTTTTCACATCAAGAACACTCTTTGGTCCTGTTATATATACTTTCTTTTTCACCGTCTCATTGAAGTACTTAAGTTTCTTTTGAAGATCTTTACTACCAATTCTTTTAATCGATTTAATCTTTCCATCAACAGGATTTGCAAAAGGACTTCCTTCAAGATTAATTTCTCGAAAGGCCATACTAGCAAGGCTTCCATGACTATTTAGTTTATTCTTAATAGAGCTTACGATCGCTTTTTTAGCCTTTTTAAGCTCTTTATGAGGATAGACAGCATCCTTAAAAAGATGACAGATTTTTTTCATCGTAGGAATTACATCTTTGCTCATTCCTGATACATTATAAGTTGAATATTCATGAACAACTTTTGCCCCAGCACTTGTCCCATAAAACTCCAAATTATCTGCAATCTCTTTAAGAGAAAAACGGTTTGTTCCTGTTTTTAAAAGATCAAACATGAGCTTTGTTTCGCCTTTATTTCTCCCATCAGAAAGTGCTCCATCGGCAAAGTAAACTACAATATTGTATAGAGGCAACTTACTATCTTCTATATAAGTTACATCAATATCACCCCACTTCAACTTTTTAGACTCTAAAGCAAAAGAGCTTTGATTGAATATCGTAAAAACAAATAGGCTTAAGATAATATTTTTCATGATTCTAAATCCTCTTTATACTTAAAGTTTTGTTCTCTTGTGCTTATTCCAAATTGAAATAAAGGCACTCTTTTTAGGGTCAAGATATTTCTTACATACATCTTTAACCTTTTTAACCGTCATATTATTATATATTTCAAGTTCGTTCTTATACCAAGCATAGTCACCATGAAAGAATTCATTTTGACCGAGAAAGCTTGCAAGACCTGAATTATTAGTAATATTTGAATAATAACTTAGAAGAACATTATTCTGAGTCTTTTTTAAGCTTCTTTCATCAATGGCCTTATCACATGCCTCTCTTAGTGATCTAAAAAGTTTCTTTCTAAATCCTCTGATTGAAACTCTATCAAGTAACTGTCCCTGAATAAAAAAGACACCAGAATTTTTTAATGTGTAATTTGCTGCATAGACATTTGTAAGCTTTGGTCTTCTTCCTGTAACAAATTCTTGATTAAGGTAACTACTCACACCATCGCCAAGAATCGAAGATAAAAAGTCTAGAGCGTAGGCTTCATCATTACCAACCTTTGGGGCTGGAAAAGATAGAGAGAACATCGGAGTTGGACTTTGTCCTCGAAGACCAATCACTTTTGGCAATTTAGCTTTTGAGTCATATGACTTATTCTTACTATATTTTTCTTTAATACTTTTTAACTTTTCATTCTTTTTTAATTTCCCAAGAGTTTCTTCAATCATGTCAAATGCATTGTCACTCTCAACATCACCGACAAGAACAACTGTTGCATTATTTGGAGCATAGAAGTCTTTATAAAAATCTAGCATCTTTTCTCTTGATAAATTAAGGACATCTTCTTTCGCTCCAATAACTGAGCCACCATAGGGAGTTCCTTCAAACATTGTTTTCATCATCGCTGAATACATTTTACCACGAGGAGAATTTTCATAACGCATTTTTCTCTCTTCTAAGACAGCTCCTCTTTCTTTCTCAAACTCTTCAGGGTCAAGAACGACATTACTCATTCTCTCAGCTTCTAACTCTAGAGTTTTCCCAAGGTTTTCGATCGGAAGTTTTTCGTAATAAACTGTATTATCAAAAGTTGTGTATGCATTAGAGCTACCACCATTACGATCTACAAAATTTGAAAAATAACCTGATGGATAATTCTTTGTTTTTCTAAATAACATATGCTCTAAAAAGTGAGTGGCCCCGGTAGTTCCCTCTCCTTCAAATCGCCCTCCAACGTCATAAAATGTATAAAGGGAAAAGATAGGGAGTGATGAGTTCTTAACAATAAGCACCTTAAGTCCATTATCTAAAACTCTCTTTTCAACATCAATATCAAGAGCACTGCCCTGCTCTGCTTGATCATTACCTTTTTCGTTACTTGAACATGAAACTATCAAAAGAATGCACATAGTAAGTGCGAGACATCTTTTAAGCATAAATATTCCTTCATCTCTACTTTGATTAAGATTAAATTAAGTACTTAAAATGATACATAAAGAGCCGACAAAATTAAAGTTGCATTTGTTTCTTGTCTATTTAAATCTAATATAAAGCTTGCCGCTATACCTAACAGATAAAGTCGATTATAATATCTTTATGGCAAAAAATCATTCAATTACAATTCTAGGTAGTGGTACAAGTACAGGAGTTCCGATTCCTGGTTGTACATGTAAAGTGTGTCAAAGTCCTTTAAAAGAAAATAAACGTCTTCGCACGAGTTTTTTTATTGAGAGTTCAAATGGATCAAAAGTAATCATTGACACCGGTCCAGATTTAAGAACACAGCTTTTAAGAGAGGGAATTACAGATATTGATGCTGCCATTATTACTCATGAACATGCTGATCACTTACATGGCATTGATGACCTAAGACCTTATTGTTTTTTACATAATAAAGAAATTCCCGTTTACACTTCAGCTCATACNATAGAATCAATGACAAATAGGTTTCCCTATATTTTTGATGAATCTTATTTCANTAGTGATCGCCCACATATTGGTGGAGGAGTTCCAAAATTAAAGTTACATGAGNTTAAANCTGGTACNNGGGAAGTTAAAATCGCAAATGATNAGTTTTACTTTGAANTACTCCCTCATGGATATGGTCAAACGCTCTTAGTAGGCTTTGAAAAGATGGCCATCGCTATTGATTGNCATGAGATTCCAGAAAANGTNNTAAAAAGATTACAAGAAAAAAATCTCGATCTTCTTATCATTGACTGCGTTCGTGAGAAACCTCACAANACNCATCTTAGNCTTGATAAGTCTTTTTCTTATATCAAACAGATTGGNGCAAANAGAAGNGTCCTTGTTCATATGGGACACGAACTTGATCATGAGTATCTAAGCAAGAAATGTTATGAATCTTTCAAAGAAAGTGTCTTTCCAGGCCATGACTCAATGCGCTTATCGTTTTAATCTTTTCACAACCTTAAAATTCATTTATAAAGAAATGTTTTTAAACGCTTAAATTTATAGATAAAATTTGGAGTAATAATGAAAATTGGTGTTCCTAAGGAAATTAAAAATAATGAAAACCGTGTTGGTCTTGTCCCAGGTGGGGTTAGACAATTAGTCATGGACGGTCATGAATTATTCGTTGAAAAAAATGCTGGTGTTGGAATTGGTATCTCTGATGAAATGTTCATCAATGCTGGAGCAACAATTCTTGAAACTCTTGAAGATGTTTTTGAAAAGTCAGAAATGATCATTAAAGTTAAAGAGCCTCAACCAAGAGAGATTGCTCTTTTAAGACCTCATCACATTCTATACACATACCTTCACCTTGCAGCAGATACTGAACTTACGAAAGGCCTCATGGAAAGTGGGTCTACTTGTATTGCCTATGAAACTATTCAACCGGCAGATAGATCACTACCACTATTAACACCAATGTCAGAAGTAGCAGGAAGAATGGCAACTCAAATTGGTGCTTCATATCTTCAGCTAGATCATGGTGGCAAAGGGATTCTTTTAGGTGGTGTGCCTGGAACAAGAAGAGCAAGAGTAACAGTTATTGGTTGTGGTGTTGCTGGTACAAATTCAATTAAAATGGCGATGGGAATGGGTGCAGATGTTACTGCCATTGACCTATCTCCAAAGAGACTAGCTGAGCTTGATGATCTTTTTGATAACCGTATTACAACTCTTTATTCAAATATTGAAAATATTGAACAGTCAGTAATCAATTCAGACTTAGTCATTGGTGCTGTCTTAGTTCCTGGAGCAAAAGCTCCGAAGCTTGTTACAAGAGACATGATATCTAAAATGGAAAATGGTTCTGTTGTTGTTGATATAGCAGTTGATCAAGGTGGTTGTATTGAAACATGTAAGCCAACAACACATCAAAACCCTACTTTCCTTGTAGATGGTGTTGTTCACTACTGTGTTGCGAATATGCCAGGCGCTGTTGCAAGAACCTCTACTTATGCTCTAACAAACGTGACTCTTCAATATGCACGTATGATTGCCAATAGTGGAATTATGGAATCGGCCCTAAAAGATAGCGCGTTTAGAAAGGGTATTAATATCTATAAAGGTGACCTTGTTTATGAGCAAGTTGCCAAAGATTTGAATCTACCTTACACTGAATTAAAGCTTGGTTAATGGATTAAACAGAGATTTTATATATAAGCCAGCTTAATGCTGGCTTTTTTTTTATGAAAGACTTACGAAACAAAATTATATTCTTTATTTTAGCACTTTCACTTACTGGCTGTGCACTCTTATCACCAGGAAAAGAAGAAGTTCTTTATGTTGAGTTTTGGATGAAAAATCGTAATCCACAAGCACAAAGTCTTCTAGATACGATTATTCACTTAAATGATATAGATGGCTCAGATAAGATTTATCAATATGTAAAAAAGTGGAAAAAAGAAAATAAGGTTCCTTCAATCAATGAAAAAAAGAGGAGATCCTTAAGAGTTAAGGATGTCAAAGAGAGCTTTAATCTTCTTCCAAAAGTCATTTATGATGTTCTTGAAAAAAAATCCGAAAGAATTATTTTGGCATCAGATCTTGGGGTCCCNATTATNGTGCTNCCGGTATATTACAAAAANAATGANCANTCTGGAAGATTCATNATTTTCATCGATGAGAAAATCAATTTTAGAGGNCTTAATGACTGGTATAATTGGCGTGAAAAAACAGCTTTTATNAATANTAAGNAAAAGAATGATTTTAAAGTTGACGCCTANTTAAGTCANTCTAATTCAATTTCAGANACNACTCACTATCTNATGGCCCAGGCAATAGCNCTTATGATNTCTTGGGATAAAAAGTTNTTCCCAGANAATCTTGAAAGNAATAACTTCTATCACTACCCTCTNATAAANCTTAGTTGGAAAAATAANAAAGGNGTTATTCATTCTAACTTTGANCAAATAACAAAGAAGGACTTTCCTTTTATATCTTTCTATGGACAGTCNTCNAGAAAATATTCTTTTGAAAAAATATTTGAATTTTATCAAGTTCTTGATCGTTCTAATTACGTCAATCTATACTCTGCAACAGGTCCTTTGAAGGACTTTGTAGAGACCTTAACCATTTATATTCACACTTTCTATTTTAATCGCCCGTTCCACTTAGACTTCTATAATAAGGACAATCTTCTTGATTCATTTACGAATTGTTTAAAGGAAGCAAGATGCTTAAAAAAGAATTATCAATCAAGAATCTTAATCTCAGAGTTTTTCTCTCAAGATTCCAAACAATAATACTGTTTTAGACTGAATAACTTGACTCACTTGTAATGAATACCTTTATAACTGTATAATTTTATAAGGAGTCAATGAATGACCGGTAATAAAACCATTGATAATGTAATAGTTCTTCTCGTTTTTCTAGCAACAGCTGGTGCTCTAGGAACATTTGTTTATACACAAATGATTTATAAGAAGCCACTTCCAACCAATGAGCAAGGACTAGCCGAATTAAAAGAAGATACAGCGAATATCACTGTCCCAGAGTCTTATAAATTAGATAAGATTATTGTTAATCTTCCCTCAAGAACTAGAAGGCTAAGGTTTCTAGATGTACAAATTCATCTTGTTGTATTTAAGCAAGAGACCATTTCAATACTAGAAAATCAGAAGGCCATCATCAATGATATTGTTATCGATGTCGCTTCTAATATGGAGCCTGAAGAGCTTAACTCCGTTTCGGGAAAATTGATTTTTGAAAGTCGAGTGAAGAATAAGATTAATGAAACTTTAAATATGCCGGCAGTAAAAGAGTTATTTTATACAAAGTTTGTCGTTCAATAAAAAAAGGCCTTCATATGAAGGCCTTTTCTAAACAACAACTGGACAGGATTTTAGTCACATTGACCAAAATTAACAAAACTAGCTTTAGCAATATATAAATCACACATATTTGAAAAACTTACGATTTCTGGAAGGGCTTTATTATTTCCATCAACAACCTCTCCACAAACAGGCATAAAAACTTCAGGGCACATCATCACTTCATTTGTTTGGTCAATATATGACTCACACTTGATGATTCTCGTTAACTCAAAAGAACCGTCTTCAGTTTCAACAACTTCAAACTCACCTCTTTCACAGCTAGGAACTTCATTATATTCATTAATAAGACTGAGCTCTTCATTATTTTCAGTAATGATAACTTTGTTAATTCTCTCTTTTAATTGGATTCTATCAGTCAGATCACCCTTGATTGTCATCATTGATGATGCATGAACGTTGGAAATAAAAGCAATAAAAATAACACTTAAGAATTTCATAATTTTCTCCTAACCCTGTTGTCTGAAGAATTTATAGAATATTTGTTTTATTAATAATAATTATTATTTTTTATGATAATATATAAGAAATACTTATGGATTATTTATGATAGAGAATATCTCAATTAACAGCTTAAGAGTCTTTCAAGAGGTCTTTGAAAAAAAGAGTATGTCCCTGGCCTCAAAGTCACTTTTCATGACGCAACCAGGCGTGAGCCAGCACATAAAGACTATGGAGGAACTTCTTGAAACAAAGCTTTTTGACCGCATAGGAAAAAAACTTTTAGCGACAGATGAAGCGGTTAAATTATACCCAGAGATCAAGTCCTCCTTAGACAATATGGAAAAAGCGCTCTTTGAGTGTAGCTCTTTAAAAAGAAAGCTCTCCGGTCATATAAAAATTGGTCTTCCTATTGAGATTGGAAACAACCTTGTACTATCTAAAGTTGCTAAATGGGCCAAGGAACATCCTGCAGTTACATTAGAGTTTAATTATGACCATATCCTTAGACAGGCTCCTCTGATCATATCTGGTGAATTAGATTTTGCTGTCACTGACTCATATACTTATCCAAAAGAAATCAATA
>NZAF01000023.1 GCA_002686115.1 Halobacteriovorax sp.
TGTGAATCACTGGCCAAGTCTTGCCAATCCAGATGAGACTCGTGTTATGGCGGCAAATCTTTTAAAAAGTAGAATTGATTTTATTAAAACACAAAAATCTGAAGCCTCATTTGTTGCGATGGGCGACTTCAACACCATACCTGATTTAAAAAATGGTAGTTCAATACATCCTCTAAGAGATGTTCTTTTAAAAGATGAAAGTCTTGTGGACTTAGATGCAAAAGTTAGAAGTTCTCAAAGTTTAAAAGATGGTCTCATGATGGGAAAAGGGACGTACTATTACAAAAAAGATAAGAAATGGAATATGCTTGATAGGTTTTTTGTAAATGATAGTCTATATGAAAGATCATCAGGACTCAGATTCAAGAAAGGGTCTTACAAAATTTTAAATGATTTAAAAATTACTAGAGAGTATAAAGTCACAAAAGAAATGATTCCTCACTCATATAATCATAAAGCAGTAACGAAAGTATTAGCAGGATATTCTGATCACTTTCCGATCATCATGTCCTTGCAGTATTAAAGATATTCAAATGGAATTTTTTCATTGAGCTTTGAAAGGATTCTCTTTGTCTCTGTCTCATATGATTTGTCACTTGTGACTTTTATATCGCGAAAGCTTTCTTTTAGAGAAGATTCTAAAGTTGAGTAAAAACATATGCCTTCATTTGCTTCAAGAGTGAAGTAGATAAAAGCTGAATGTGCCTTAGGCACTCTAATAGTAGTTGTATAGACTTGTTGGTTTTCAGACATGACTTATCCTTTCACATATAACCTTTTAAACCAAGAGTTCTTCTCAGGTAAATTTATCCCCTAATATCTTTATATGCAATTACCATTGACTTAATCGCATAGTAAATTACAATATTAATTAAGGGAAATATTTTCGAATAGTCATGGAGGACATTCTAGTGAAAACCCTCAGTTACATAGTTTTATCACTATCTTTAGTTTCATGTGCATGGTTAGAAAAAAGGCGAGCTCTCTTTGGTGAGGGTGACCTATCTGAAGCGTCTAGGCCTTCAGAGAAGGGAAGTGGCGAAGAGAAGCTTGTCACAAAAACTCAGTATGACCAGTTATTAAAAAAGTATGAAGACCTACTCAGTAAGGTTAATCAAGCAGAGGCCAAGAGTGTGGCCAATAATCAGTCGCTTGCTAATCAAATTCCTGTAGATGCTCATGCAAAAGAAAATCAGATGATCAATGAGTTAAGTAAGATTAAGCCTAATGCTGAACTTGCTGAAACAGTTGATGTCTTTGGCAAGGGTGGACTGGTCGATCAGGTTAATCAAGACAATAAGATGCAAGATCAAGCATCAATGAGTGATAACCAGATTGCAAGACAATTGAGTATGCTTCAAAAAGCTAATACTTACGTTAGCCAAAATAAGATGGACTCGGCGTTAATTCTTTTAAAAGAATTAGAAGAGTCTCCAAATGTTCAAATAAAAGTGAGAGCGAAATTTTATTTAGCCGAAATGCTTTTTAGACAAAATGAATTTGATCTAGCTATGCAAATGTATGAAGAAGTGATCGGACGATATGCCTTTTCAGGTCTTGTGATTAAAAGCCTTGGTCGATTAATTGTCTGTAGTGAAAAGTTAAAGCTTAATAAAAAACAAGAAAAATATTATTCGATATTACATGACTTTTTTGAGGCAAGCTAAGTTTGAAGAGATTTAAATTACTAATCATTCTCGTTTCACTAATGACCAGCTTTGCTGTTAGCGCACAGTCTGATGACCTTTCGGAACTTGAGTTACTTGAAGGAGATGACTTAAACATTCTTCTTGAAGAGGACACAAGTGATGATGAGCTTGATCTTTCAAGACTTGAAGAGATTGATGAATTAGAGTCTTTAAAAGGTGATGTTGGTGCGACCATTCCAGACACCGTTTTATCAGAAGAAAATAAACAAAAACTAGAAGCATTAAAGAAGATCAATAACCCTGAAGCATTTAATAAGGTTGTAGAAAAGAATGAAGAAGAGGGGATCGAGCTTGATGATCTTACAGGTAAAGGTCCTCAAATATTTGATGTAGGTGCAGAAGAAGCACAGCTGTTAGAGCTTTCAAAATTTGTTGAAAAGAAAATCCCTGCAGATGAGTGGAATGAAATTGCTACAAACTCATCAGTTACTCGNTACACAGTACAAGAAGGGGATTGGNTATGGAAAATTGCTAANGAATTCTTTGGNTCAGGATTTTANTATTCNAAAATCTGGTCAATGAACCCNCAAATTACAAACCCACATGAAATNGAACCNGGTCAGGTTTTAGTTTTTGATACTGGTACNTCTAATGAGCCTCCTAANGTGGCNCTTTCNTCATTTGATGAAACAGGTAATCAGTTTAAAATTCCNGAGACAAAAGTGGCNACAAATCAATTTGCCGTATATGGNGATGATATTAATCCTCCNTGGCTTAAAGAGAGGCAGGCNCTATTAAAGAAGGGNGTNTATTTTCAATACNTAACAGATGCAGAGTATAANGANGTTTTAACAGCAGACTCTTCNCTTNTNGATGAAGANTTTAAAAAGTATGATCCNCCAATAAATGAAGCTCTTATCTTAGAGCCNGGTGATGCTTATGATAGTAGTGGTTTTGATACGACTTCAAAGTTTGAATTTAAAATTAAAGAAGGTTTCTATTTAAATACATTTGTTTCAACGAACTTTGTACAAGATCTTGGTTTTATTCGTTCGAAGCAGGCTGAAAATGTTTATATTGATAAGAATGAAATTGTTTATCTAGAGCTTGATGAATCAGTTAAAGCGAGACCTGGGGATGAGTTTTCAGTTTATTATCCACAGGGAAAGGTTGAACATGAGATATCTGATAGAGCAGGATATCGTTATACAATTGTTGCTCAGGTTAAGGTTCTTAGACAAATTGATGATGTCTGGGAGGCTGAGGTTACTGAAGTTTCTGGTCTTGTAGAAAGGGGAGCAAGACTTACTGTTTATACTCCAAAAATTAAAAAGATCTTTAAAACATTTAATAAGCGTCTGATTGAATCTGCCATCGTTGGAGCCTATTCAGAAGGGATTACTGGCTTATCTCTTGGTGATGTCGTTTACCTTGATAGGGGACGAGTTGACGGAGTGGAGCTTGGAAATATCTTTCAGGTTTATGGCTTTATTGATCGTGGAACAGAGAAGAAGATTGCAACGAACCCTGCATATACTAAAGGTGAACTTGTTGTTATAAGCTTAACGGATAATTTTGCCACGGCCCTTATCACTAATTCTAAAGAGCTTATTAGTGTTGGTAATATTGCATTGTCTAAAACTCAAGAGAGTGCAATGCGTGATGTTAGAATTGCTGAAGGAATTAAGAGTAAAGAGGATGAACTTAAGGATAAATTAAATCTAGAAGAGCTTGATGTTGAAATTGATCTAGATGAAATTTCAAGTGATCTTCTTGATAGTCTTGATAGAGTTCAAATTAGAGAGGATGAACTTGAAGAACTTGAGCGTCAAGAAAGAGAGAAGTCGATCATTAAAGAAAGTGAAGATGATCTAAAAGAGATCGAGAGAATCGAGCAAGAGCTTATTGACGCAGAAAGTAGACTTAATGAAAAGAAGATTGATGAAGATGAGTATTTAGAGAAATCAAATTTAGAACTTCTTGAGAATGAACAGAAGCCTCTTGATCCTAACGCATTGTTAAATGTCGATGAATTTGAGGTTAATGAAGGTAAGAAGTACGTTGAAGAAGATATCAACTCAAAGGAAAATCCATATGGATTAACTGAATTTGATGTTGAAGAAATAAATGAATTGTTGAATACTGAGACCGAATAGATTAAGCTTAACACACTATAATGATACGGGAAGCTGCGTTATGCAGCTTTCTTTTTTTAAGGAGACTTATTTCCATGTCCGAAACTGCGACTGAAGAAAAAGTAACGAAGAAAGCGGCCAAGAAAACAGCTAAAAAGAAAACGGCAAAAAAGACTGCGAAGAAAACTGCCAAAAAAGCTGCAAAGAAAACTGCAAAGAAAACGGCTAAAAAAACAGCAAAGAAAGCTGCCAAAAAAACCACAAAAAAAGCAGAGAAAAAAGATTATAAATTAGTTGTCGTGGAATCCCCATCTAAGGCAAAGACAATTAAGAAATATCTTGGAAGAGGATATCAAGTTGTTGCAAGTAACGGTCACATCATTGACCTACCAAAGTCAAAGCTTGGTGTTGATATAAAAGAAAACTTTGAAATCGATCTCGTACCTATCGCAGGTAAGAAAGCAAAGATTGAAAGAATTCAAGAATTATCTAAAGACGCTGATGAAATTTTTCTCGCTCCTGACCCCGACCGTGAGGGAGAGGCCATAGCATTTCACTTGAAAGAAGTGATTGGGAAGAAAAAGAAAGTCAGAAGAGTTGTCTTTCACGCCGTAACGAAAACAGCTGTTACTAAGGCAATTGAAAATCCAACAGAATTAAATGCTGATATGTATGATTCTCAAAAGACAAGACGTGTACTTGATAGACTTGTGGGTTATAAAATTTCACCAATTCTTTGGGATAAGGTTCAAAGAGGGATTTCAGCAGGACGAGTGCAGTCTGTTGCCTTAAGAATTATTGTTGAAAGAGAAGATGAGATTAAGGCATTTAATCCAGAGCAGTGGTTCTCTATCCATGGAGAAATGTCTAAAGATAATAAGCTTTTTGAGATTAAATATTACGGTGAAACAGCTACTAAGAAAAATGACCTAACAGAAGAGAAAGAAGCAAATCAAATCGTCTCTGATGTAAAAGGAAAAGACTTTAAAGTAGTTGATGTAAAAAAACGTGAAAGAAAACAAAATCCTACTCCTCCATTTACGACTTCTAAGCTTCAACAGGAAGCGGCAAATAAATTAGGTTTTACTGCTAAAAGAACGATGATGGTTGCACAAAGACTTTACGAAGGTATTGCAACGACAGACTTTGGTACTGTCGGTCTCATAACTTATATGAGAACAGACTCGACAAGAACAGAGCCTGAGGCGATGGCATCATTGAGGGATTTCATTAAAGAGAAGTACGGAGATAAGTACTTAGCTCCTAATGAAATTAGTCATAGTAAGAAGAAAAAAGAAGGAAAGGTACAAGATGCCCACGAGGCCATAAGACCGACTTCTTTAGAACATACTCCTGATAAATTAAGAGGAGACCTTGAGCCAGATGAACAAAAACTCTATGAGCTGATTTGGAATAAATTTGTTTCAAGTCAGATGAGTCAGGCCATTATTGATCAAACCGCAGTTATGTATGAATGTGAAGGTCATTTCTTCAAAGCGAATGGTTCGATTATTAAATTTGCAGGTTTTAGAACAGTCTACCTTGAAGCGGCAGCAGAGAAGAGAAGTCGTAAAGGTGGAAATGATGAGGATGAAGATGTAAAGCCATCTGGAGAATTACCACTTATTGAAGTTGGTGACACGATGAAGGCCAAGAAAGATCCAGAAAGTCTTGAGCACTGGACCTCTCCACCTCCAAGATATAATGAAGCAAGTATTGTAAAGACACTAGAAGAGAAGGGAATTGGACGACCTTCTACTTATGCATCTATTATTTCTAATATTCAAGATCGTGGTTATGTTGAAAAAATTGAAAATAGATTTATGCCAACTGAATTAGGTATTGTTGTTTGTAGAATGCTGATTGAAAGTTTTCCTGATGTGATGGATGTTCAATTCACGGCAAGTGTTGAAAAGCTTCTAGATAAGATTGAAGATGGTGAAATTAAGTGGAAAAAGGTTTTAAAAGACTTCTGGTCAGGCTTTGAAAAAACGCTTGAAAAAGCTAAAGAGGAAATGAAAAACCTAAAGGCACAAGAAATACCGACAGGTATTAAGTGTCATAAATGTGATGATGGTGAATATATCATTAAGTGGGGAAGAAACGGACAGTTCTTAGCTTGTCGTAATTACCCTGACTGTACATCAACTAATGACTTTAAGAAACATCTGGATGGAACGATTGAAATCCTTCCTAAGAAGTGGTTTAGAGATAATTGTCCAACTTGTGGAAAAAGACTTGAAGAGAAAAAAGGGAAGTACGGAAGATTTGTTCGTTGTGAAGAATATCCAAAGTGTGAAACGACTCTTCCATATACGGTAGATGTGACTTGTCCAAATTGTAAGACAGGAAAGTTTGCAGAGAAGAAATCTCGTTATGGTAAGATTTTCTATGGTTGTAGTAACTATCCAGATTGTGAAACAGCAATGTGGACTCTTCCTAAGACTTATGACTGTCCATCTTGTGGACATGGCGTGATGGGTGTTAGAGAAACAAAGAGAGATGGAAAGCATCTTCAATGTCCTAAGTGCCGTTTTAAAGTTCCTTGGAAAGAGACCCCTTTTGCTTCTGAGGATGATGAGTAGGTAAGTCATGAATGACACTTCTTTAAAAGAAGCATGGGAAACAGGACCAGGTCCACGTTCTAAAAAAGAGTATATAATCCTTTATATCAAGGGATTTTTGATGGGGATCGCCGATTTGATTCCTGGTGTTTCTGGTGGAACGATTGCCTTTATTACAGGTATCTACGATACTCTCTTAGATGCAGCGGCCAGTATCGATAAAACATTTATCAAGCATGTCTTAAAGTTTGAAATAAAAAAAGCGATTGCTCATTTGCATTTTCGNTTNATCATACCTCTTGTTCTTGGAATGTTCACTGCGATGATTACTCTNGCAAGAGTGATGCATTACCTTATTAATGANCAACCTATTCCGACTTGGGCANTATTTTTTGGTTTGATTGGTGCTTCGATTATTGTTATTTGGAATAAACTNGATGATCANTTTTCACCAGTTAATTTACTCATCATATCTATNGGAGCTATTTTTGCTTATATAATGGTNAGTTTAATCCCTGTTGATACACCAGATGCTCTTTGGTTTGTCTATCTCTGTGGGATCATTGGAATCACAGCGATGATTCTACCAGGACTTAGCGGCTCATTCCTACTTTTAATCTTAGGAAAGTATGAATATATCACAGCAGCTCTAAAGAATCCTTTTGCTGAAGGAGCTCCACTTATTCTCGTCATCTTTATTATGGGAACAGCAACAGGACTTATGAGTTTTTCTAAAATTCTTAATTTCTTTATGAAGAATTACCGCGTTAAGACGATGGCGTTTTTAACAGGAATCTTAATTGGCTCAATGAAAAAAGTATGGCCTTGGAAAGAAGTTTTAGAGAGTAAAATCGTCCGTGGTAAAACGAAGATCATCCGCGAAATGAATATTATGCCAACTGAGTTTAATAGTGAAGTAATGGTTGCCATCGCTCTTATGCTTATTGGTTTCATCTTTGTTCTCGTGTTAGAAAAAAAGAGTACGAAATAGCGCTAGGGATCAGACTGTGAGCTATCTAAGAGCCTCATAACTCTACATTAATAATATTTTTTTAACCTCTTTAAAAATTCTTTATCATCTTTAAATTACAATCAATTTAAAGAAGGAGTTTTATATGGTTAGCTACAATCAACCACTAAGAGAAGCATTAAATATCGTTGAACAAGAAGTCGAGGTCACCGCAGCTCAAGTCATGGAGCGATCTCATTTAAGTCTTGATCCTAGTATGAGTATAATCGAAGCATCAGAACTTATTTCAAGTCATAAACTAACTGGTGCACCCGTTGTTAATCAAAAGAATATGCTCTTAGGAATACTTTCTGAAAAAGACTGCATGAAGTATCTTTTAGATGTGAAATATTATAATGGTCCTGCCGGGATGGTAAGGGATTATATGTCTAGTACTGTTATGACAATTCATGAGTCCGAAAAAATCCTCTATATGGCCGAGTTATTTATTAAGAATAATTATCAGCTCTATCCTGTTGTCGATGATGATGGAATATTACTTGGTGTTGTACAAAGGTCAAAATTATTTAAAGAGCTTTGTAAATTATCCCAAACTAGCTGGTAAATTTTCCAAACGTTAGTGCAGTGAAAATTGTGACCAGAGTAGATATGAAAAACAAGACTTCAAAAAATATGGCGCACCCGGGAGGACTCGAACCCCCGACATTCAGATCCGAAGTCTGACGTTCTATCCAACTGAACTACAGGTGCACCATTAAATTCTATATCAAAATTTTTAAAAGAAAAAGCAATAGATTAGTATCTATGCCATCCTCTCCAGCCTCTCCAGTGGTGCCAGTGATGTCTGTACTGAGGATTTCTATTAATTGTCCCTCGACTCTGTCCACGAAGTGGCCCTTGAAGACGGTGAAGGTTACCGTGTCTTAGCTTAATTTCCATGACTCCAGAATCAACTGCTCTAAATGCTGGTCTACCTTCTTTTTCAGCTGACTCATCATTTGGAACAATAAAGTGAAATTGAACTTTTAAGTGAAAGAGATCAAAACTATAAACCTCTGCGATAAAACTTCCAAGTGCTTCAACTCCAGCACAATCTACAGGTCTTATGTTAAATCTTTTTTCCCAGCTCTTATCGCTTTCAACCATATAGAAAGCATTTTTGTCAGCACCAAAAGTGATGATATCACCATATTGGTCTTCAAATTCAGTTAAGCTTCCATCTTCATTTGTGATTTCGTATTCAACTTTTCCTTCAACAGGAAAGATAGGCTCGATGTTCTTATACTTGTACTTTCTATTAGTACCGAAAATAAAGTTGAGTCCTTCTTCGTTTCTTTTTTGTCTTAGGCTTAAAACAAGGTTGGCCGGTGTTTGGCATGATGAAAAGCCCATGACTTGGCCACCCATGAAATCTTGATAGCCCATCTTCATGAACTTATCCACTTTCTTTTCAGCTTCGTACTCAGTAGCAAAAGACGAGGCAGATGAAAGCACTAGCAGTGCGAGAAATAATTTTTTCATTTGATCTCCAGTTTATTCAAAATGTTTATGTTCAAATAATAAAGCCACAATTGACGCGGTGCTATTGGTTTGAAAATTTTACATCTTCAACATAAACTGTTTGCCAATAAAATTAGTTACAGTAAAGGTCTTTTGGAAACATTTCCCACTCGTCTGAACAAGGGTCATATTCATTGTATGCCCATTCCACACCCTCATATCTTTTAAAGAAATACCTCTTTGCTGGATACTTCTTTTTGAGATGCAAATACCTAGGTGTGAGCATCTTTAGGGCCTCTTTTTTTGACTTACCCATATATTCCATTTGATAGATTGCCGTCGCCTCACCAGTTCTGTCAGCTCCGGCCTGACAGTGTATTAGAATTGGCCTCTCGGCACTTTCAAAGCTTTCTAGAAGCTTAATAAGGTTCTCTTTTGTAGGTATATGACTAGCTCTCATTTTTATATTTA
>NZAF01000024.1 GCA_002686115.1 Halobacteriovorax sp.
GGTTGCAAAAAAAGGAATTCTCATATCAACTTTTGTTTGGTTTCTCTTTGATATTTGCACGACCTTTGGGGCCATGTATGCAAGATCAGTTATACCAGAAGCAGAATCAAGCGGAGCCTATCTAACTTATGCAATTCAACTTCTACCAGAAGGTTTAAAAGGTTTTTTCCTGGCCGGAATTTTAGCAACGATTCTCTCAACTTTAGATTCTTATTTATTTCTAGCTGGAACAAATTTAGCGTATGACCTCGCACCAAAAAAGTACAAAGGTAAAATGATGATCCATCATATCGGTGTTGTATTCGTAGGTCTTCTATCTGTTGTCATGGCGATTGTTTTTGAAGGTAACATAAAATCTGTTTGGAAGACTTTAGGTAGCTACTCTGCGTCATGTTTATTACTTCCCGTCATTTTTGGTTATATTTTTCCTAGAAAGATTAAAGATATTCACTTCGTCATCATATGCACGACAGGTGTTATCTTTACCACAATATGGAGAATGCTTGATAGACAGGGCATCTGGGCCGAAATTGATAGTCTTTATATAGGAGTGATAACGACAACTTTTGCCACTATTTTAACCCTCATATTTGACGCTAAACGACTCAAAAATTAGAACATTAAGCTGTATTATAACCCTTTAATAATTTTAGAAATTTGAACTCCTAATAAGGAGTTTTTTGCATAAATAAGGATATATATGTCTAATACGAAAATTGATAGAAAAAGAATTGAAGCACTTAAGTATCATGCTGATGGAAGACCTGGAAAAATTGAAGTCATTGCGACGAAACCATGTCTTACTGCATCTGATTTAACAAAAGCATATTCTCCTGGTGTCGCTCACCCTTGTATGCAAATTGCAAATAACAAAGATGACGTTTTTAAATACACTGCAAAAGGAAATCTTGTTGCTGTTATCTCTAACGGTAGTGCTGTTTTAGGTCTTGGTAATATTGGTCCTGAAGCAGGAAAGCCAGTTATGGAAGGTAAAGGCGTTCTCTTTAAAAGATTTGCTGATATCGATGTCTTTGATATTGAAATCGATGAGACAACAGTTGATGGAATGGTTAGAGTTGTAAAATCACTTGAACCAACTTTTGGTGGGGTTAACCTCGAAGATATTAAAGCACCAGAGTGTTTTGAAGTTGAAAAACAACTAAAAGAAATCATGGATATCCCTGTTTTTCACGATGATCAACATGGAACTGCGATTATCGCGTCAGCTGGTTTTATCAATGCCCTGGAAATTTCAAAAAAGAAGATAGAAGAAGTTAAAGTTGTTTTTTCTGGCGCCGGTGCTGCTTCGATAGCTTGTGCAAGACTCTTCTTCGATTTAGGAGTTAAGCCGGAGAACCTCATGATGACTGACTCTCGAGGAGTTATCTATAAAGGCAGAAAAGATGGAATGAATGAATATAAAGAAGAGATGGCCAATGATACAGATGCCAGAACTCTTGCTGATGCCATGAAAGGAGCAGATGCATTTATTGGTTGTTCAGCTAAAGGTGTACTGACAAAAGAAATGGTTGCAACAATGGCGGATAACCCGATCATTTTTGCTATGGCAAATCCTGATCCAGAAATTCTTCCAAGTGAAGTTGCTGAAGTTAGAGATGATGCCATCATGGCAACAGGAAGAACTGACTTCCCTAACCAAGTGAATAACGTTCTTGGTTTTCCATTTATCTTCAGGGGTGCACTTGATGTACGTGCTAGAAAAATTAATGATGAAATGAAGCTTGCTGCCGTTTATGCTCTTGCAAACCTTGCTAAAGAAGAAGTTCCTGAGCAAGTAAAAATGGCTTACAGTGGTGAGGACTTCTCATTTGGTAAAAACTACTTAATTCCAAAGCCGTTTGATACGAGAGTGTTAACAAGAGTTTCACCAGCAGTTGCAAAAGCAGCAATGGAGACAGGTGTTGCAAGACTTGAAATCCCAGATCTCCAAGAATACGCTCATCACCTAGAAGGCAGACTTTCTACAAGTGGTGCTTTTATGAGCATGATTAGAAACCTACTTAAAAATAAAGTATCAATGAGAGAAAAGCCAATCTCAATGGTCTTTGCAGAGGGGTCAAATACGAGAGTCCTACAAGCTGCAAAAACTCTTCTTGATGATGGAAAAATTAAGCCAATCCTCCTTGGTTCTGTGAAAAATATTGAAGCTAAAATGGAAAAGATTGGTCTTCTCGACCTTAAGGATCAAGTTGAGATTATTCAACCATCAAAGTCTGAAAACTTCCAAGACTTTTACATGGAATATACAAAAGAGAAGCAAAGAAGTGGAGTCTCTGTCTACCACGCTGAAGATCGTATGATTCAAGAAAACTACTATGGATCAATGATGGTAAAAAAAGGTCTCGCGGACTCATTCATGGCCGGACCGACACTAAATTATGGCGATTGTTTAAAGCCACTTTTTGATATCGTTGGAACAGAAAATCAAAAAAGAGCTGCTGGTGTATTCATTCTTGTCTTTAAAGAAAGAATTCTTTTCTTAGCGGATACAACAGTACAAGTGAACCCTGATGCAGAGTCTTTATCTGAGATTGCAAATTCAACAGCAGAACTCTATCGCAATATGCTAGGAAGAGAGCCAAATATTGCTTTCTTAAGTTTTTCTAGTTTTGGATCAAATAGTCATCCAGATGCTAAAAAGATGAAAGAAGCAACTCGCATTACACATGAAAAGTATCCTAACTTAAAAGTTGATGGAGAGGTTCAAGCAGACATTGCTGTTAATAAGAATATTATGGATAAACTTTTCAACTTTTGTGAATTAGATGATGCTGCAGATATCTTAATTTTTCCTGAGTTAAACTCAGCAAATATTGCGTACAAGCTTCTTCAACAATTAAGTGAAGCGACGGCCATTGGACCGATACTCGTACCAATGGATAAAACTGTAAATATTATTCAAAGAACTGCCTCGATTCCTGAGATCATTGATGTTTGTAGACTTACAGCACTTATGGCAGCTCTTAAAGAAACAAAGGAATAGTAAATGGAAAAAAAGTTTATAAAAACAGACCTTGCTCCTAGTGCCGTTGGTACTTACTCACAGGGAGTTGAGTGGAATGGAATGATTCTCTTCTCTGGTCAAATTGGTATTGATCCACAAACCTCAACTCTTGTTGAAGGATTTGATGCTCAACTAGATCAGATTATGAAAAATATTGATGGTCTCTTAAAAAGCCAAGACTTAACGAGAGAGCATATCTTAAAGACATCAATTTTTATGACGGACCTTGGTCTATTTTCTAAAGTTAATGAAGTTTATGAGAATTACTTTAGTGCTCCTTTTCCGGCCAGAAGCTGTATTCAGGTTCCAGCACTACCTAAAGGTGCTCTCATAGAAATTGAAGTTATAGCAGCAAGAAAGATTTCATAGTGTTTGGCGCAAAGAAGTATGTATTTGAAACGAGTGAAACTCGCTTTTTAAGAAGATTAAAAAATTCAATCATCATCTTTGCGGCATCTTTTTTTGCTTACTCACTTATCTGCTTTATTCTTCTACTTGTTTCAAAACAAGAGAACTCAGCCACAAGAACATTTTTCTACAAGAGAAGTCCGGACTTAATTGTTGTTTTCACTGGTGATAAAGGGCGTATCCCCTATGCCATAAGTCTCGCCAAAGAATACAAACAAAGTAACCTACTCATCTCTGGGGTAAATGCTAAGAACTCTATTGCAAAGATTCTAAAAAATATTGATTCCAGCAATGTGAATCTCAACTACCTTGATATTGATTATAATGCTAAAAACACTGTTGAGAACGTGAGAGAGACTCTTGAATATATTCGCGAAAACAAGGGATATGAAAATGTCATTATTATTTCCCACGACTATCATATTCTTAGAATCAAAGCGATTGCAAACTCTCAAAAAAGAGATTCAGATAAGTACAATATCTTTTATCAGGGCCTAAGTACTAACTTAAGCAGTGGTAGAGGGATAAAAATATTATATAAAGAAGTTTTTAAATTTTTTAGAACAATCGCATATATCTGGTTAGCAGATATCGATTAAAAGGACATTTATGAAATTTACGATAGATAACTTTTTAGAAAGAAAGTCTCCAAAGGAATTAAACGATATTGAAACAAGAGTCATTGTGACGACTAAGAAAGCGCTAAAAGAGATAGATTTCTCTTTTGATGAGTCTTTAAAGAAATGGCAAACCAAAGACCTTGAAAAGTCTTCAAAGACAGTCATTGCAGGATCAAATGGTCCAGTAATTGTTAAGGTTGTAACTTTAGAGACAGCAGATAATGATTACAACCTCACAAAAGAAATTGAGTACTCAATTGTAAAAGAATCAAGTGCCGATATTATTAGTGAAATTAACAAATATAAGGCAAAGAAGAACAAAATTGAAACTTTTGGTATTTCAAATGATGGTGTATCCGGTCTTATTGTAGGTATTGACCTTTCTCTATACCGTTATGAAAACTCACTAACACCAGGTAAGATAGAATTTAAAAAAGATGGGAAGAAATTATCTGAGACGGTTTTAAAAAAGGCTCTTGCTATTTCTAAAGGTGTTAATCAAGCAAGACACCTTGTTAATCTACCTCCTAATCTACTAAATCCAGTTTCATATGCTAAAGAAGTTGAGAAATTATTAAAAAATGATAAGTCTTTTAAAGTCACGATTTTTGATGAGAAGAAGCTCAAAAAAGAAGGGGCTGGACTTATCTTAGGCGTTGGTCAGGCCTCACATACTCCTGCAAGGATTGTAAAGATTCAATATCGTGCAGGATCTGCAAAGACAAAACAAATGGCACTCGTTGGTAAAGGTATTACCTTTGATAGTGGTGGTCTTAATATGAAGCCAGGTGGAAGTATGAGACTCATGAAAAAGGACATGGGTGGATCAGCGACAATGGTAGGTCTTCTTAGTTACCTTAAAGAAATGAAGCCAAAGAAGAATATTGATATCTTTTTAGCTCTTGCTGAGAACTCAGTAAGTGATAATGCCACTCGCCCAAGCGATATCTTAACGGCAATGAATGGAATGAAAATCGAGATTGATAATACTGACGCTGAAGGTAGACTTGCGATGGCAGACGCTATCACTCTTGCCAAAAAAGATAACCCATCCCTATTGATAAATGTTGCAACACTTACTGGAGCAGGAAAAATTGCTCTAGGTGATGATATAGCTTCACTTCTATCAAACAATGATGACCTCGCTGACAAGCTATTAAAGGCAGGTAGTGAAACAGGAGATCTTGCTTGGAGACTTCCTCTTTTTAGACCATACTTTAGAAAACTAAAGTCTGACTTTGCAGATATGAAAAACTCTGCAGGAACAGGAAAAGGTGGAACAATAACAGCAGCTCTTTTCATCGAAAAATTCATTGGTGATACAAAGTGGGCACACCTTGATATCTTTGGTTGGACAAGTCCTCACAAACCATCTCTTGTACAACAAGGAGGAAATGGTCAAGGTGTTGAAATGCTCATAAAGTTTTTAAGTTAATGAATAAGAACGAAAAACTAGATTTTTATATAGGTGTCGCCATGTGGATTGGACTTTCCGATGGCGACCTTGCTCAAGCTGAAAAAGTCATGATTCAAAGAAGATTGAAGAAACTTTTCCCTTACCAAGAAGACCTAGAAGCACAAATCAATAAATACGAAATAGAATTTAAACAAGACTATAGTAAAAGTTTGAAGTCTCTAAAAAAAAGAATGGAAAATTCTTTAGAAGCAAATATGCATAAGAAGAACTTAATCGACTTTGCAACTAAGATCATTATCGATGATCAGATTATAAATGATCAAGAAGAATTAACAATTGAAGAAATTAATAATTTCTTTGCTAGTTTTTCCTATATAAGTAAGATTTGATATGGATTTGCAGACCCTAAAGAATATATCCAAACTTTCCAAAGATGCACTTGAGTATATACATTTACAACAAGATGTCAGTCTAAATGACCCGACATTAATATCAATTATTTCACAACTTGAGTTTATTTATAAATGTTCAACATCTATGAAGAACCCATTCAAAGAACTTCCAAAAGACATCTCATTTACATATGGAATTATCTCATCACGTGCATTTGCCTCACCAAAAGAGCTTAAGATAAAAGAAATTCTTAATCAATTAGATACAGAAATGAACAAACTCTTGTAACTTTTATACGAAATCTTAGAACTTGAAGTTAAGTTATACGATTAAGAGCTCGTATGGTTTTAACGTAACTTCTNNAGTACTNATNTCAGANTCACTTAAGTTAAAGTATACCTGNGANTTTTTTCCATTTCTTTCTCTAATAAAAGATAGAACTGATTTGCCAGCATCNACAANCTCAAAGCTAGCTTTTGGATGAAATGCCTCATTTGATGACTTCATATNAATAAGTTCAATTAGGNGAGATTTAATNTTCTCTTCTCTTGAACTTAAATCNAGAGGATATTGTAACTTNTTTCGATTTAATCTTCTGGCAATTCCNGANTCTTTAAAGCCTTCTTGCCAATTCTTTGTCCCAAAGAAATTATGAACATAATGAGCGCCAATTCCAGGNAAGAACATCACAATAGCATGTGAGTTGACGATCTTTCTAATTTGAGACTCTTCATCGAGTGATTCATCATCCAAGATACTTGCCCAGGTACAATTTAACTCATAAGGTTTAATTGAGCCATCTCGACTTCTCTTCTTTCCTATTTGCCCACCTTTATCTTGAGCTAATTCACATAGGACTTCAACATCACTTTCAGGAACAACCCCTTCAAGGCCTCGCATACCAATCCCATCGTGTGTTGCCGTGAAATTTAGGTAAGTGACTTTTTCACCAATATTAAATACATTATTTGCCCATTCATTAATATAAGTTGCGTCTTTAAAAACTAATGAATGAAGTACAAGTGGTGCGAGAGAGAAATTGTATATAACGTGCGCTTCATCATCTCCATTACCCCAGTAAGTGATATTCTCTTCATGAGGAACATTACTTTCTGTAATGATAAGCATATTTGAACCAATCTCTTCAACAATAGAACGCATGAGTTTGACAAAGAGATGTGTCTTTGGAAGATGTGAACAATTAGTACCAAGTTCTTTCCACATAAATGGAACCGCATCAATTCTAAAAAAAGTTGCTCCTTTTTCAATGTATAGGAATAGAGATTCTAAGATATAGCGAACCATGTCGAGGTTTCCAATATTCGTATCGACCTGATCCTTACTAAAAGTCGTCCATACATACTTCATACCATCATTAAATTCATATTCCGAAAACAAAGGTGATGTTCTGGGTCTTACAATAAGTGGAATCAACTCTTGAAAGTCTTCTTGCTCATATCTTTCTTTTTCAACGATATGAAACATATCTTGATGCTTCTTACTACCCTTTAGAGCTTCTTTAAAAAACTCATTCTCACTTGAAACGTGATTAAAGACACAATCAAACATCTTATCTTGCTTGATATTACTTACATCATCCCAAGAACCATAATCAGAAGAAACATTCTTAAAACAAATTGAAGAGAAACCGTCATCACTTGTCCATGGATAAAAAGGTAGGATATGAACGTGACTCATACATCCCTTTAAATCATCATTTAAAAAATGGTTTAAACTTTGAAGTGGTGTCTTATCCTTAGATTGGAATTGATCCGCATAGGTAATAAGAACATTATGCTTTTCACTAAAAATTTCTGATTCATTAGTACTCTTTTTTAATCGTTCAACATTTCTCTCAATGAATGTACTAAGTGCTAAGAAGTCTGGGTTTAAGGCTTCAAGTATTGAGTTGATTTTTTTGTTCATTTAGATCCTATCTTTAATCATCACGCCATATAAATCTTACATCCATAAGATTGTTTTTTGTAGGTCCCGTTTTTATAAGTCCACCAACTTCATCAAAGAAATGATAGCTATCATTATTTTCAAGGAACATTAGCGCTCTATCTTCATTTTCTTTGAAGATATTATAGTTTATATATGCTCCTGCCGCATCAGTTGGTCCATCGGTTCCGTCTGTCCCAAAACTTAAGATATGAACATCTTTATTCTTCTCTGCCGTATAAATGATTTTTGCTAACGCCAACACAAAGTGCGTTGAACGTCCTCCTAATCCGGTACAGTTTTCAGGTAAGGCCACAGTCAGCTCTCCACCACTAATATAAGTATCACCCTTTGCTGGTAAATCTTCACTTATTTTTGAGAGTTCATTTTCAATCCTGTCATCATAAACTCCTTTAACGATATAGTCCCTACTGGCACTAATTTTATTTAAAAGGGAGCTCGCAGACTGGGTTAAAATAGTCTTTGGGTGTTCTTCAAGACTTCTATTTAAGAGAGGTCCAGAGCTCACATCAAAAATATCTTCATTTGGAATATCACAAGTTATGAGCTGTAAAATATTCGTTGTCTTAATAAACTTTAATAGACCTCCACCTTTAATTTGCGAGATCTCTTTTCTTCTTTGATTAATTTCATTTATATTCANACCAGAAGAAAGAAGCTCTTGATGTGTTTTTCTCATCTGCTCAAANCTCATTCCTTCAACAGGCATNTCAAGTAATGCCGANCCACCGCCNGATAGAAGAAAGATTAAAGTATCACCNTCAGGAATCTCAGAAATTAANTCNATAAATACNTTTGNTAAATCTANNTTTTCTGAACTAATNACAGGATGTGTNCCNGCNATCTGATAAATNTCATCATCGTCACATAGGTGATCTTTCTTCGTATAAGCAACTGCAGATCTGACCTTAACGCCTGTCTCTTTTTCATATAAATCTTTAAAAGCTTTTAATTCAAATGAAGCTGCTTTTCCGAGTGCGAAAAGATGAAGCTCGCCTTTTATGTCAAAACTTCCATCTTTAAATACAATCTGTTTCTGATAGAATTTAAAGATATCTTTAAAAACAACACTAGGTTTTAGCAGTTTTATAACGTCTGTAAGGATCTCATTAACTTTAAGAGGTAGGCTCATATGCAACTTCACAACTTTGATTGGTTTATTATCATCGCTTATTTAATCGGAATGATAGCTTTAAGTATATATCTTTCTCGTGGTCAAAAAAATAAGGACGATTATTACCTAGGAGGAAATGATACTGGAGCTTGGCCTATTGCTATATCCACAATGGCGACTCAATGTTCGACAAACTCTATATTAGGTGCACCTGCTTTTGTAGCGTTCTCTGTAGGAGGTGGACTTGTTTGGCTTCAATATGAACTAGCAGTTCCATTTGCGATGATTTTCTTAATGATCTTTCTTCTCCCCCTATATCGAAGACTTGGAATTATTTCTGTCTATGCTTATCTAGAAAGACGTTTTGATAAGAACACGCGTCTTACCCTATCTCTTCTTTTTCAATTCATTAGGGCATTTGCTACTGGAGTAACAGTTTACGGGATTTCAATTGTTATTTCTTATTGTACAGGAATTAGTTTTACAATGGCCGTTGTCTTGCTTGGTATTATTACAATTATCTACGACTCAATCGGTGGAATGAAAGCCGTTATTTATTCAGATGTGATTCAAATGGTTGTCCTCTACGCAGCAATATTTATGACTATCATTATTGCTATTTCAATTTGCGGTGGTTTCAGTGAAACAATTGCAGCTTTTGACTCTACAAGGTTTAAAGCTTTTAATATTAAATCACATGGTTTTGATAGTAATCCATTTGCATTTCTACCAATGTTTATCGGTGGTTTTTTCTTATATATTTCTTATTATGGGTGTGATCAGTCACAGGTGCAAAGAGAGCTTTCAACGAAGAGTGTAGACGATACAAACTTTGCATTATTTTTAAATGGTATTTTAAGATTTCCACTCGTTATTACTTACTGTTTCTTAGGTGTTTGTATAGGTGCATATGTCACAAAACACCCAGAGTTCATTAACCTACTTCCACTTGAAAATGGTAAGCCAAACTTCAACTTATCAGTTCCAATTTTTGTTATTAAATACTTCCCTATTGGAGCTGTTGGCCTTGTTATGGTTGGACTCTTTTCAGCAGCGATGTCCTCGCTCGACTCGACTATAAACTCACTTTCTGCGACAACAATGCAAGATGTCTTCAAAAGCTTTATGGGAAAAGAGTTTTCTGAAAAACAAGAACTTTATATGTCAAAGGCGCTTACTGTTTTTTGGGGAACAGTATGTACAATTTTTGCTTTTTATGTAGGAAACATCTCTGATTCAATTATTGAGTCAATGAATAAAATCGGCTCTCTGGCTAATGGTCCAATCCTTGGAGTTTTCCTCTTAGGTATATTAACGAAGAAAGCAACTGGACCAGGTGCTATTACTGGGCTAGTTCTTGGATTTATTACAAATACTATTTTCTGGATCTATGTACCAAGTGTTTCTTGGCCTTGGTGGAATATGATTGGTTGTGTGATTTGTTTTGCTTTTGGTTATCTCATTAGTATGAGTGCAAAAATAGACAAAGAGAAATTACAGTACACTTATTATAATTTTAGAGAAGACTCTAAAGATGACTTTAAAATTGATTGGCGTAAGTACTACTATATCTTGGCAGGATGGGGCGTGATCATCACTGTAATATGCGTAGCTCTGTAACTGTCAATATATCAATCTCTACTTATAAACCACTAATATCTTTAGTATAGAGAAATATTCAATTATTTCTTCATAATACCTCTAGACTTTACCGATAAAATCAACAGTATTAGTTTGGAGGTATCATGAAACACTTTTCTATTTGTTGTTTCGTTTTTCTTATTTCTTGCTCGACGTACAATATAAAAAGATCACTTAAAAACCATGAAGACGCTAAGGCACTTAATAGGCCCTATTCAATTAGTCTTCAAGTTGATAGCTCTGGTGGACTAGGTAGCTGCGCTCTTAACAAGAGAGACTTAAGAAATTATATAAGTAGAAACCTTAAAGAAAATCCAAATATTAATATTGTCAGTACTAATCAAGCTCAATATGAAATTATTGTAGGTGCTGCATGTGGCGGAGGGAAATCATATTCAGCTAGTACTTGGGGGTATCTCTTAACTCTATCTCTGATCCCAATGAGGCAAGATGAAAATATTCTTTTATCAGTTAAAGTTGCTCGCAAGAAAACTAATGATAGATCCCCTTCATCAATCATTAAGAGAGATGGCCTCGTTTTAGATGCTGCTCATGGACTTTATTTTCCAACCCCACTTTTTCTTGGAGAAATGTCAGGTTCAACAAATAAAAAAATTGCCTCTCACCTATCTTATGACATCATTCAACAATTAAATGAACTGGAGCAGTAATATGAAAAATTCTTATTCATATCTTTTAACCGCTATATTATTATTTTCCTGTGCAACTCCCTATAAGTTTAAGCATGCCTCTTTAGAGCAAAAAAGTAATATTCTTAATTCAAATCCTAAAGAGAATGAGTCACAAGTATTTGTTTCATTTCCAAACATTCCTAATCTTGTAAAAGATGAAGGTAATAGCACTATTGCTATGGCATGTAAGATAAATAATACAAAAGCATTTATCATTGATAATTCTTCTTTTACAAAAGTAAATCTTAAAAATGGTAAACACCAAATGACCTGTCAAAAAGTCTACTCATATGAGAGCAAAGAGAATATGTGGACTTATTATAGAAAACCTAAAGGTATTGATCATACAATATCCTTTGAATTAAAAAAGGATAAATATTTTGAGGTCTTTCCTGCAAGTCCAATTATTACCGAAGTTAGTATTGATAAATCTAAAAAAGAAACATTATTTGCTAGTAGTAACTACCTCTCCCCTGAGATAGAACGAATCACTACAGAAGCCCCTATTCAAAATATAAAAGGCCCAAAGCTTAACTCTATGGCCAAAGCAAACGTATCGAAACCTGTATCAAAAAATACAGAAGAGAGAACACCAGCAACAAAAGAAAATAATGTCGTCGAAGACTGTGCCAGTTACATTGCCGCTAAAAAAGCTTGTGACATGTTACCATTTGGTTCAAGTATTTGTATTAGTGGAGTCAATTCGAGATACGATAGAACTCTTATTGCAGTCTGTTCTAAGTTTTGATATACAAAACAATATCAATCACAAAAAACCGTCTAAAAAATAGACGTTTTTTTTTTATTCTAAAGACATTTCATAGTCCCTATCACCTGAGCTCATTTGCCTATAATATTTATTCAATTGCTTTAGAAATATCATATTTCAAAATTAACTAATCAGGAGATTATCTATGAAAAAGTTTTTTTCTACTTTACTTATTGCTACGACTTTAATGAGTGTATCTGTTCAATCTACACAAGCAGCATGGGTTATTGGCGCGGCAGCAAGCTTTGAGAACTCTGATTTTTCAAGAGAAGTTGAAAGGCTAGCTTACAGAACAGCAGTAATTTCTGGGCTTTTAGGATTCATCACAGGAAGTTCATTTTTAGCGACAGTTTTTATTCTAAGTGATGAAGATCCATCAGCAGTTATCGCAGATCAAATCCACAAAGCATTTGAAGGTCATAAAGAAATTACTGAAAGTGAAATCGTTCAAGACCTTGCAAAAATGATGGCAAAATCAGATGCACCAACAAAGAAGCTAACAGTTAAGGATGACAAAGGTGAAGATGTTGAAATCGTAACATTTTCATTCTCAATGGAAGAAGAAGAGGTGAATACACTTCTAGAAAAACATGGTCTTGATATCGATGCAGCCTATGCACAAGAACTTAGAGATGCTCTAAAATAAAAACCAATCTCTCAAAATAAGAGGAGCAATAGCTCCTCTTTTGTTTTTATAAAGGTAAAAATGGTCAAAATCATCCTTATCACATTTATCTTCTCTCAAACCTTTATCTATGCAAATGATAATGCAAATGTGACCTGCCAGAGGATACATGAGATAAAAGATGATACAGGTTTTGTAAAAACGACCTCTTCATTTATCGATACTATTAAAAGTATATTTAAAAGCCATTATGCAAAAGTTCATTCCCAAAAGGTTATGGTTGATGACAATAAAATAGTGTCACTTGATAACTATGGAGAAAAAAGCTACATCTTTCTTTTTAAGCCAAACATCAAAGAACATGAGTATCAAACGGCTCTCTCTTACGTCGAACAAGAGCAAAATAAATTAGAAACTCTACAAGACAATTTAAAAGAGCTTTATAATACAAAATCTATTTCAGAATGCGTTTCTATTTACAATCAATATCCTGTTACAGAAAAAGAATTTAACGAAACTTCTAAAAAGATTAAAAGTAATAAAATTGTATATGATATGCAGGCGTATCAACAAGCATCAAAACAGATTGATAAAGTCGCTTCAAGAGTAGGTCTTAGTCAATCATGGTATAAAGTCCACAAGCTAGATATCAATTTACTTAGAAAGAAATTAATAGATCCACAGACCAAAAATATTGTTATTGTCGCCCATAGTGACGCAAATGGAATGATTAGAGATAGTTCAGGTAGAATTATATCAAAGAATGTTTTCAAGGATCTTTCTCCTTCAATCCAATCAATCACTTTTTACAATTGCTTTAGTGAAAAAACGAGAAGGGCCTATAACATAGAAGAAATTTTAAAAAATTCTAAAAGTATATATAAGAACAGATCTTTTTATAGCGTTGGAGATACCTCTATTAAAGATGAGACACCTGTAATAGCATTTGGAAGATACTTAAAGACAGTTGATAGTCATATTACACGTCAGTCTAGATCCAACACGAGAGAAGAAATTGTCAGCTCCGTTAATTCATATAAAATAAGAAATTGCCATATCGCTTTGGAGAGCAATGATATCAATAGAACATTTGTCTTTTATTTAAATAATAAGTTCATAGGCCAAGTCGAATATGGACAAAAGTCATATTCTTTCCCTTGCACATACCTTAAAGAAATTAATAAGCTTAGAATTACTAATAACACTTTCGACAAAGCTGAAGACAACATCTACATCAATATTGATACAAAAGAATATGAGGTTATTGACGAAAAACCTTACTTTTTCAAAGATTCATTAGATAGTAAGACTTATACTTTTGTATATGAGTCACCTTAGAAGTCTACCCTCTTGAAACAGAAATAACCTCTTCTAAAGCCTCTATCCCAGAAATAGTTTTAAGAAGCTCTGAATAGTCCTTAACTTCAATTTCAAAAATAAAACTACCCTTTCGATCAGTGGTGGACTTTGCAACTGCAGAGCGAATATTTACATTCATATTATTAAGACTTTTAGAAATTGCAGAAAGTACTCCAGGACGGTCATGAGTTAGAATTCTAATGGCAACTGGATGCCTAAAACTAAACTCAGGATTCCACTCAACGTGAATCTGTCTTGCAAGATCACCAACATCAAAACGAGTACAATCAGCTCTATGAATTGTTATCCCTCGACCTCTGGTAATATATCCAATAATGGGGTCACCAGGAATCGGATTACAACACTTGGCCATTCTCGCCATCACATCATCAAACCCATCAACAATAACGGCATTATCTTTATGCGTTTTTCTCTTAGCAGACTTCGTGAGAGACTGAGAAAATGAATTTATTTCTTCAAGTTTTGAATGAATTGTTTCTGGATCTTCCTCAACCTTCAGTTCAGGAATTGCTTGAGTCACTCTTTCTGGAGAAAACTTACCGACAGCTACATTAATGTAGATTTCATCAATACTCTTAGCTCCAAGTTCGTCTTTTGCTTTTTCAATCTCACCACTCTTTAAAAGTGCTTTAAGAGATGTGTTAAAGAGTTTAAATGTCTTATCAAGAGTTTCTTTACCAATTTCTATATTCTTTTCTCGCTCAACTCTTAGTAGCCATGCCTTGATTTTTGCCTTGGCTTTTGAAGACTTAACGATATTAATCCAATCTTTATTTGGTGTTTGAGACTTACTTGTTAATATCTCAATTGTATCTCCCGACTTAAGAGTAAACTTAAGTGGAACCATTTTTCCATTTACTTTAGCACCAACAGTTTTATGTCCAACTTCAGTATGAACAGCATAAGCAAAATCAAGAGGTGTTGCTCCATGACGTAATTCAAATACATCACCGTTTGGAGTAAAGACAAAGACACCACCAATATCTAAGTCATTTTTTACATGACTCATAAACTCTGCATTATTCTCAGTATTTTGATTAAACTCTAAGAGTTCTTCAATCCACTTTAATTTTGCAGCNCCACCAGANACACCTTCTTTATACTTCCAGTGNGCGGCGATCCCTTTCTCTGCAACTTCATCCATTTCAGTNGTTCGAATNTGGATTTCAATTCTTTCCGCCTTCGGACCAATAACAGTNGTNTGAAGAGATTGATAGTTATTTACTTTTGGNATCGCNATATAGTCTTTAAATCGTCCNGGGATCGGTGTAAATGAAGAGTGAATAATCCCTANACCTTTATAGCATTCTGTAATATTTGCNACNATAATTCTAAAAGCTAGAATGTCGTGAATTTGTTCAAAATCAACACCTCTAGCATTCATCTTTTTAAAGATAGAAAAGAAGTGCTTTGGCCTTCCCTTTATTTCAGCTTTTACTCCATACTCTAAAAGTTTTTCTTGGATGATACTGATTGTCTCACCTATATAGACTTCTCTTTCACCTTTTTTCATCGTGATCTTTTCGGCCAGACGATAATACACTTCAGGGTGAAGGTATCTTAAACAGATGTCTTCGAGTTCTGTCTTTACAGAGTTAATACCAAGTCTACTTGCAAGAGGAACATAAATTTCTAAAGTCTCATTAGCAATCTTTCTCTGCTTCTCTTCTGAGACATATTGAAGAGTACGCATATTATGCATACGGTCTGCAAGCTTAACAATAATAACCCTCAAATCCTTGGCCATAGCAACGACCATCTTTCTGAAGTTTTCAGCTTGTGACTCTTCTTTAGTTTTAAATTTAATTTTTGATATTTTTGTAAGTCCAACTACGATTTGGGCAATACTAGTTGAAAACTCTTTCTCTATTTCCTCAGGAGTTACATCACAGTCCTCTACAACGTCATGAAGAAGTCCTGCTATAATAGAGTCCATATCTAGTCTAAGCTTTATTAGAGTTCCAGCAACATTAATGGGATGAATGATATAATCCTCACCAGAACTTCTCTTTTGTCCCTCATGAGATTTCTCTGCAAAATTATATGCTTTTCTTAAAAGGGTGAAGTCAGCATCTGGATAATAGGCCTCTACTCTTTTGCAAAGTTCATCGATATTTAAATCTCTTTCATGTGAAAAATCTAATTTTTGATAGACAGACATTATCCTAAAATCCTAGTGACGATATTTTTTAAATCTTTATATGCTCTTTCAAGATCATCATTGATGATTTTAAAATCAAAATCATCTTGGCGCTTTAGTTCATTTCTTGCATTTGTTAATCGTACCTGCAAAGACTCTTCACTCTCCGTACCACGCCCTCTTAGTCTCTGCTCAAGTACTTCAACTGATGGTGGGGCGATGAAGATAACATTTGCTTTATCCCCAAAGTAATCCTTAAAAGAGTCTGTTCCTTGAACATCCAAATCAAAGAGAATGAACTCTCCCTCTTCAAGCTTTTGTGAAACAAATGATTTTGAAGTTCCATAGTAATTCCCATGAACTAGTGCCCATTCTAAAAATTCATCTTTTGACTTCATCTCTAAAAAGTCATCTTTTGAAACAAAGAAGTAACTCTTACCATTAGTCTCACCTTCTCTTATAGATCTCGTCGTATACGATACAGATTCTAAAAGTATTGGAAAGTCGTCTTTAAGCCTCTTAATAAGAGTAGACTTCCCCGTACCAGACGGCGCAACAATAACAATAATTTTGCCAGTAGCTTCTTTACTCAAAATTCAGTCCCTGCTCTCTAATTTTCTCCAGATGAACCTTCATCTGAACGACAGCATTACTAATCTCTTCTAAAGTAGACTTTGATCCCGTAGTATTTGTTTCTCTATTTAACTCTTGGATAAGAAAATCAATTTGCCTTCCGACTTCTCCGCCATCAGTTAGAATTTTATCTAACTTTAAAAGATGAGCTTCAATTCGATTGATCTCCTCGTGAACATCTGCTTTTTCAAGATAGTAAATCACCTCTTGCATAAACCTAGGTTCATCACTTGGAAGTGCCGTTTTATATTCTTCAAACTTCTTTGTTAGTCTCTCTTTAATACTTTCTTGAAACGTATCAGCAAGAGAAGAAACGACTTCATAATGTTTATGGAATTGATCTCGATGATCTTTTAATGTCTTTAAAAGTTTCTTGCCTTCTGAAGCTCGAGACTTTTTTAAATCCTCAAGAGCTTTTGGAAAACCTTCTTTAACCATTGAGGCGAGCTCATCTTTAAAAGTATCGTCTTGCTCAAAATAAAACTCAGAGCGCAGAAATTCTGTTGGACGAATACTAATTTTATCTGCGTCCTCTCCAGCAATCTCTTTCATTTTTCCAATAAAGGCCTTAACCTTTGCTGGATCAAGATCATCAAATTTTGATGCTGTCTCAATTCTTTTGTAATTGATAAAAACATCAAAACTTCCACGCTTAAAGTACTTTGCGATCTCATTTCTTAGATCAAGCTCAACAGGTGCAAAGAGTGAAGACATTTTAAAACGAATATCTTTAAATCTATGATTTACAGATTTAACCTCAATACTTAAAAGAATATTTTCTCTTTCGACTTCAGCTTTACCAAAGCCAGTCATTGAATATACTGGCACCTCTTCTCCCTATTAAATATTTTGAGGTGTTATACACCTTTTCGCTCTAAATGGCCAAGGGACACTTACTCAGTGACCCAACCATCAACACGTCCTCTTTCAAAGTAAACGACTCTTCTTTCGCCGGCTTCAAAGAAAGTCCATCTCTCATTCTCAAGTCTAGGATCTCCCGCAATATCAACTCTATGCGGATTCCCCCACTTGGTGACAACATCTTCTTTTAACATGCCGCGAGCAATAATTCTTGAATCCCTTGGCGAGTACTTAAAATATGATGCAGGCTTTCTTGAGTTGTTAACCTGCCTCTTATTGGAATATAAACTATAAAGATACTCTTCTCTTTCTGACTCGCTCAAACTTAGAAAGTAGACCTTTTGTGAGTCTGATTCAAATAAATCTCTGTGGCGATCAAACCAAACTTGTTGTTCAGGACTAAGCTTACTTAATTTCTTATGAAGCTCTTTTTGAATCCTTACTCTTTCTCTGTATTCAGGATTCATCTCATCGTACTCTGGAGTTCTCTTCGCTCTTTGCTCCTCAGTCATGCCAATTTGGCCAGTATCCCCAGACACTGTTTCAAATGTATTCCCTGGAGAGAAAAGCGGTTCTTCTTGTCCTTCATTCATTTCGCCTAGAAATGAGCGATCAAACATAATAGGCCCACAACCTACTAACGCCTGAAGTAATATTAATAAGTTTAAATGTCTTACAAGACTATACATGTAATTTCCCCTACTTATACCTCTATATTCCCAAAATACTAAAATCTGTATCGTAAAAAAGATCATACATCTGCAATTGAAGAGCTCTTTTTTGTATGGGGGGAAATTTTTTTCACTTATTTGAGTCAATTGCTCAGTTCAAAAGTCACTTTCTAATGAAATGAGTCTAGATTCCGATAAATTAAGTGAATATTGGCGTACGGAGTCGCTTTTTGAAGTTTTTGATAAAAATTGAATACATTCTAAATAAAATCATCATTGTGATTCTAGAAGGCATATCTTCTAAGATTTCAGATGCAACACCTAATAAAGTGAAGACATTCATAACGAAGTCAAAGACTAACGCTTATCAAAAAAGAGACCTTATCCAAAAGAAGATTAAAGATAGTGCGAATCAGTCTAAACTTTGGGCGAAAGAAAAAGTCACTCAAACAAAGACTCGTGCAGAAGATATCAAGAAAAAGACAAATACGACTATTAATAAAGCAAAGACTTACGACTGGAAAAGCTTAAATGCATCAAAGATCTCCGCGATAATTGCGGCTATTCTCGTTCCTTATGCAACAAAGTTAAAAAGTTCTATTGTCTCACTCAAACCTTCTACAATAATTGGTTTCACTGTTACTGGTATGGCGGTTGGTCTCTCTAGTATTACTATCTATAATGAATCTAAGAATATTGAAGAAAAAATAAATGAAGGAAAAGTAAGAGAACCTTCCTCTATTTCTGACACCATGGATAAGAATGCTTGGACTAGATCGAGGTATCGAAATTACAAACAGAAGAGACTGAGTTTAAGTTCAGTGTCAATGCCAATATACATCAAAAATAGACAAGGGATGCAATCAATAAAAATCGATTTCACCTTCATCTCATCAAATCGCTATATCGCTCAATACTTTAAAAAGCCACAAAATGAATTCAGATTAAGAGATCGAATTAATAAAACTGTCGAGCCCGTTATACCTTCTTTTCCTATGGAGCCAGAAGGTAAGAGAATCATTAAAGATAAGATCAAGGCCGAAATGAATATTCTATTAAAAGAGATGAAAATCGAAGGTGAAATCAGCGAGATTTACATCGATAATATCTTAAACGGCTGATTTTAAAATCACTTTCTTCGCAGTGTTATAAGAAATATTTAATGCCTTTGCAGTAAGGACAATATCTTCGCCTAGCCGAAAATATGCTTTTTTAATATATGCTTCCTTTACTCTATTTAAAGAGATAATGTTATGATCTTCCTCAATTGGTATTTCATCATTAAAAATCTCTAAATCAATATCATCAATATTTAGAAAACGTGTCTTTGAAAGGCATCTTTTACGATCAAGATGCCCATAGAGTTGTCTTATATTTCCAGGCCAAGGCATGGTCTTATAGAGAGCATAAAGCCTTCTTGAAAAAAGAACCCCATGATCTCTTTCATACATTTTTAGATACCTATCAATTAAAGACTTATTATCCCTAAGACTTAAAAGTTTTAATTGATGACCGCTTGAAACTCGATAGAAAAAATCAGATCTCATCATATCGTTTTTCACAAGACTCTTTAGAGGTGAGCCAGAAGCAATAATCAATCTCACATCGACCTTTTCTGAACTCTCTCCTCCAACGGCCCTCACTCTTTTATCATCTAAAAAAAGAAGTAATTTAACTTGCATTTCTTTTGAAAGAGAGTCTATTTCATCAAGAAATAATGTCCCCTGGTGAGCTCTTTTTATGGCACCATCTCTTGATTTAGAGGCTCCTGTAAAAGCTCCTTTTTCGTGACCAAACAATTCAGATTCAATAAGTCCCTTACTAAGGGCTGAGATATTTAAATGAATAAAATCTCCAGTTCTACCAGACTCATTATGAATCTTCTTCGCTAAGAAGCTCTTTCCCGTCCCTGTTTCCCCTTCGATAAGTATATTCAAACTGCTACGTACGATTTCACGATCGAGAGAACTTTCAACTTCCTCCATGCCTTCATTCTTTTCTTTTAGAATGATTTTATTAAGTCCCAATATAAGCTCATCTCTTCTCTGTAAAAGACTCTTACAGCTGTAGATAGAGTTATACTTAAAAACCTCTTCACCACTAGACTCAAGGCAATAGATATCTCCATTTAAGGTGCTCTTTAGCTTCAAATGAAATTCACCATGCTCACCATTTCTGGCAGGGATAATGATATCTGTCCCCTCAATTTTTACATTATATGAAGGTCTAAGAATCATACGATAATGAGTTTTCATGAGTTTTACTGACCTCTTTCTTCCAAAGAGTGGTAAAATCTCTATAGAATCTCCTATTGTTAGGAATTGGTCTTTTACATCATCTGGTAATTTTGCTAATTGTAACTCCATAAAAACCTCCAAAACTTTAAAATGACTTATAGGTAATAGGGCCAAATAATGACAGTAAATATCCATAAAGCTTCAACTAATTTCAGATATGGGATCACCGATCCAAACCAATTAATTGAATTCCTACAAACAGAGAAACCTATTGGAATAAGCTTTATTGGGCGAAGTAATGTTGGGAAATCTTCGACTATAAATCGTCTCTTTGGAAAAAATACTGCGCAAACATCTAAGACTCCTGGTAGAACAAGACAAATTAATATCTTTGAATTTTATTTGGAAATTGATGGAAAGCCTGAATCAGGAGAGAGAAAGTTTTGGCTTTTTGATTTACCTGGTTATGGTCACGCAAGCGTCTCTCGAAAGATGCAAGATGAATGGCAAACACTAATGCATGACTTCTTCGTTCATGCTGGTGAAAATGTTCTCATGCTTAATCTCCAAGATGCCAGACACCCAAATCAAAAAAGTGACTTACAATTTAAAGACTATCTCAAAAACTTTGATCATGAGACTTTTCTAGTTCTCAATAAATTAGACAAACTAAAGAAACAAAAAGAGCGAGCTCAGCTTGAAAAGATGAAGCCGCAAATCTTTAAGGAACATAAAAGCGTAAAACAGATCTATTTTATCTCTGCTGAGTCCGGACAAGGTACTGAAAACCTAGAAAGAGGAATTGTAGAATATCTACTTTTAAAAGAGCAGATTGACGCTAATTTATAATTCGGAATTATCCTTTTTTATATCTTGAACCTGGTTTTCAATGTGCGCCAGATCTTTTTCACATTTTTCAATATCGGCAAGAAGCTCATCGACTCTCGGGTTTTCCCATTCTAAAAGTCCTGCTTTAAGATGTTTATGGGCAAGCTTTCCAAGCTCCTCATAGCACGAGTGAAGTTCAGAATTTGTTTGAGTAGCTGTGATCATTTTCTTTCCGATCACTGTCGCCTTTGTAATTTCATCCTGACAATCTCTCATGATCTTCTTAAATTTAAACTGCCAATCATTATTTTGCATTCTCTACTCCTGATCGATCAAAGTTCTTATATCGACACCTTATTTTACCTCTCTATGGTCTTTTATATCAAGAAAAAGAGCACTATTATTCCCGCTATGAGATCCCCTAGGGCAATGTTAAAATGTAGTTAAATCAACCACTTAAAGGGTAAGTCATTGATAAAACTCACAAATGAGGACAAACTCAATATTGAGAAAGTTGCTCAGACTTTAAAAAAGCATTATGGGGATCATGAGGACCCTTGGGGCCTTACTATTGATAAGGCACAGAGAAGTCTTGAGTTGATTTATCCATTTTATAAGTACTACTTTCAGACGAGAGTTTTTGGTGTGGAGAATGTCGCTGACAAACAGTACATGGTTGTCTCAAATCACAGTGGTCAAATTGCAATTGATGGTCTTCTTATAGGGACAGCTTTTGCTATGGAAGTCGATCATCCACGAATCTTAAGAGCTATGGTGGAGAGGTTTTTTACAAACCTTCCCTTTATTAATAAGTGGGCGTCTGAATGTGGGGCAGTTCTTGGAGATAGGGAAAATTGTCAAAATCTTCTTGAGAGAGGTGAGTCTCTTCTCGTTTTTCCTGAAGGTGTTCGAGGCGTAGCAAAGAGCACTCCTGATTATTATAATGTACAAGAGTTTACACGAGGCTTTTATAGAATGGCCTTAAAGAGTAATATTGAAATTATTCCGGTTGCAGTTATTGGTGCTGAAGAGACATTTCCATATGTTTATCAAGCAAAGTGGCTTGCAAAGAAATTAGGGCTTCCGGCCTTACCTATAAGTGCCAATTACCTTCCGCTTCCCTCTCCTGTAGACATCTACATAGGAAAACCTGTTCGAGTTGCGGATGACTTATCCACCTTAGATACGGATCATGACATTGACCCTTATATTGATGAAATTGAAGTAACGATTCAAAGTATGATTGATGAGGGACTTAAAAACAGAAGAGAGATGCCATTAGTAAATCTCATCAAAGGAAGAAAGTCGTGAATATTTTAATCATCGGCGCATCTGGAGGTCTAGCGAATATTCTGACAGGTCTTCTTCACCAGTCTCACCCTCATGCACATATTACAGGTGTAGACTCAAGACCCTTGAAAAATGATATTCACAATCCTAATTTTACATTTAGAAAAATGCGCTATACGCGAAGTCAGTTTGAAAAATTATTTCGTGAAAAAAGATTTGATTATGTTTACCACTTAGGAAGAATGAGTCATGTTGGTGGGTCTAATCAACAAGATATTATAAAAAGATTAAATCTTAATCTCATTGGTACTAATAAAATATTAGAATTAAGTCTTCAATTTGGTGTAAAAAAGATTATTGTCCTCTCTACACATCACGTCTATGGAGCTTTATCTGACAATCCCGTTTATTTAAAAGAAGATGCTCCATTAAGAGCAAGTATAAAATATCCAGAGTTAAGAGATGTAACTGAGATGGATAGTCTATGCACAAATTGGATGTGGCGTTTTAAAGATAAAATAAGCACCGTTATCTTTAGGCCTTGTAATATTATAGGCCCACAAATTAATAATTCAATCAGTCAGTATTTAAGAAGTGACTACTCACCTCTTCCAATAGACTTTAATCCAATGTTTCAATTTGTTCATGAATTAGATATGGCAACAATTTTAAAAAGGGCAATCGATGATATCGATACTGGTGTCTATAACGTAGCACCGGAACAAACTGTTTCATTAGCAAAGGCCAAAGAGCTTGTCGGCTCTAGTCATATAGACTTTCCTATAAGCCTTGTAAGCCCTTTAGCATTTGTTTTAAAGAAGTTTTGGAGTTTTCCTGACTACTTACTAGATTATATAAAACACTCCTGTATCATTGATGGGAATGCTCTTAGAAGACAGATCCCTGATCACCACTATCGCTACACCATTGATGAGTCTTTAAAGCTAATCAATCTATAAAGTACTTAATCTTATATTTATTGAGATAATTGAAAAATAGATTTTTTAAGTCTTCGTCACTGTATAATTTAAATTTTTGAATATCACCGCTTTTAGAAACATATTCAATTGTCTTTGGCCTAAATTCTTTAACTTTAATAATACAGTCCTCACCTCTTTTCCTTCCTGCCAGTTTTACATAAAAATTTGGTGGATAATCGATATTATTTCTTAATTGCCTGTAAAACATCACATTATAATTTTCTTGCCCAAGAGTTTTTTTCAATTTCTCTTTTGCGTCGTTAAAATGTAGAGAGTCTGTTTCATGACCGACGAGTGCCCTATAAACACTATCGACCTTTTTCTTTGCAGCTTTTCTTGAAGTAAAGAGAAGTTCCTGCCCTTCAAGATTACTTGCACTACAAACTTTTTCTTCGAAGTAGCCTTCTTCATTCTTAATAAGCTTTATACAATAAGGAAAACGTCTGCGGTTCAAGCTTCTGTTAAATGGAGTGTGATTCTTTTTGATTTCTGAACATTCATAAAGTAGTGATGCGAGCTCATTTCCCATTAACTCATAACTTATATCTGCAATTTTTGCTCTAAGCTCAGCATCTTTTCTTCTCTTAATCTCTGCACGAAAATGACTAGCAAGTCTCTTTTTTATGTTATTACTTTTTCCAACATATAAAAGTCGTTTTTGATCATCATAAAAATAGTAAACACCATATGTCTCAGGTGCATTCTCGTAGAGTTCAAAGTCAAGATTTGTAGGTAGAGAGATTTTGCGAGCTGTACTTTTCACAAAATCATGAGTTTCCTCTTGGTTTGTCTTTGACCAAATAATCTTTAATAACTCCACAGTCGCCAATGCATCCCCCATGGCCCTATGNCGNCCATCAATTTTAATNCCAAGATCAGCACATACCTTNCCTAGCGAATAAGAGTNATGCCCGGGCAAATACTTGCGNGCCATTCTCACCGAACAAATTTTCTCTCTATTAAATGTNTATCCTAATTCACGGAACTCTCTTTTTATAAAGTTATAATCAAAGAACACATTATGNGCGATGAAAATTCNGTTTTCAGTAAGCTCGACNATTTTTTTTGCAACTTCGTAAAATTTTGGTGCATCCACGACCATCTCATTAGTGATTCCCGTAAGACGCGTGATTCCCCAAGGAATATTTTTTTCTGGATTAATAAGAGTCGAAAACTTTTCAACAACTTCAACACCATCAAGATTGATAATTGCAATCTCAATAATCTTATGCCCCTCACGTTGACCGCCTGTAGTTTCGATATCAATAACAGAGTACTTTTTACCTTCCATTACTAAGTAAACTTCCTTTTAAAGATCTCATCCGTAACGGGTATGATATTGGGACCACTTTTTACTTTAGAAGCACAAACAAAATCAACTTTCCCAATATAAAGATTCAGTGATTTTCTAATGCTTAATTCTATTTCACGACTCGGAAAGATTATTTCAAAGTCATCAAAATAAATTTCATCACCTAGAAATAGAATATTTCTCTCTCTAAAAGTATAGAGAACACATGTAAGAAATGGATTATCTATATTTAAAAGATCAACATGAAAGTAGTCAATTCCCCATCTCTCTAGTCTAAAGTCTGGATGAAATATCACTTCTTCCCCAAAGTGAACAAGACCTGCGCCATATCGAGTAAACACTTCTTTAAAAAGGTTATCCTGATGAAATAGATTATCTTTTTTTAGATAAATGATTTTAGATATGCCACCTCGTCCTTTAATGAGTCTTTCTAAGTCTTCATTTAAGAAAAAATCAACGCCTATTAAGAAATTACCAAAACTTCCTTCTGAAAAATAAGAATAATGTCTAAAGTCATCCACTAAAAATGAAGATGAATAGATCCCCAGATGTTTTAAGCTCATTTAAGTTCCACAAAAAGTCATTTTTACAACCTCATTTTCTTTTGGAGGTGCGCTAAATTTAGCGAAGTCTTTATTATCTTGAAATGGATTTTTTAATGCTTCACCAAGCTCATAGAAAAGCTCATACTTATTATCATTAACCTGTATGATTGCCTCTTCGATTAAGTGATTACGAGGTATAAGATATGGATTAACAAGATTTAGCTCTTGAGTAAATTTCTCAATATCTTTTTTACTTACTCTACTTAACCAACGACTTTTAAACTTTTTAAAGCGATCATTTTGTACAAACTTTTCTTCACTCCCCCTTAATAAGTCACCTAGAGCTCGAAAGGTATTTGTAAAATCTAATTTTTCATCTTGAAGGTAAATTAAAAAAGTTTCAACTAATTCATCATCTGCATCGGAATAGTTCTCGTCTAAAACACCTAACTTCTTTGCAAACTCGCGTTTATGATTCATCACTAATAAATCATTAAAATATTTAAGCTCCTCTTCAAGAGTCTTGACCGCCTTTTCTGTATCTGAATTAATCAATGGCAAAAGAGAATCGGCGAAGCGCGCAAGGTTCCACATTATAATATTCAATTGACTTCCATAAGCATAACGTCCATCTCTATCAATGGAACTAAAGACTTTGTAATAATCAAACTCATCCATAAAAGCACATGGACCATAATCAATTGTTTCACCAGATATTGATGTATTATCAGTATTCATCACTCCATGAATAAATCCAACACTCATCCATTTTGGAATAAGGGCAACCTGCTTCTTTGCAACCTCTCTAAAAAGTGAGAGATATAAGTCTTTATCGTTCTTAATATCTGGATAAAGTCTCTCTATTGCATAGTCTGCAAGCTCTTTAACTTGTTCGACTTTCCCCTTTGCGGCCCAGTACTGAAATGAGCCTATCCTTAAGTGGCTTTTGGCAACTCTCGTAAAGACACCACCAAAGCTTACAGTATTTCTCATGATCACTTCTTCTGTTCTAACTGCAGCAAGCGACCTTGTCGTTGGTACTCCTAAAGCATGCATGGCCTCGCTTAAAAGATACTCTCTAACAACTGGACCAATCGGAGATTTTCCATCACCTCTTCTTGAATAGGGTGTTCTCCCTGATCCTTTTAACTGAATGTCATAACCATTTGACTCGGCAATAACACATGCACGACCATCACCAAGCTTCGGGTTAAAGTGGCCAAATTGATGACCAGCATAAACGAGGGAGATTGGAGAATGTAAAAATGTTTGATTGCCAGAAAGAATCAACTCTTTGTCTATACCATCATCAAAGTTTAGACCTATTTCATTAGCAAGCTCTTCATTGTAAGCAAAGAGCTTCGCCCCTTCAGCTTTTTCAGGCTTTACTTCGGAATAAAAATCATGACCCAATTTCTTATAAGAACTTTCATATTTTTTCATGAATGAAGTATAGCAAATCTGAGATTAAATCCCCATTCCAATAAAGATATCAACTCATATACATAAGCTATATATATAAAAAGATTAATCAATTCAAACACTTAGTGAAATTAATTTTGGCTATCTTTGACCAATTGGACCAGGCTGATCCCTATCTATTCCATCTTGAATATCAAATTCAACGGTAATTGAATCCGTTTGAAAATTTTGTACAAAGTCTAGAGTATGAAAGAATATAGCGTTATACTTTTCTTGATAGAACCAAACTCCACCACTTTGAGGCCTCCCAGGCTTAAGTCTCTGATTCTCATAGAAAACCTCAATCGTATCAACTAATGGAACATTAGAAAGTAATAAACTAGGTAGAACAACAAGAGACTTGATACTTTCACCAATTCTAGCAAGATCGGTCCCAAAGTCATCTGTACAAGCTGAAATATGAAATCCTCCTGAGAGCTCTACAATTTCTTGAAATCGACTACCTTCATAATCTCTTGATATCGATGACCACTTACAATCTTGTAGATCATTAAATCCTAGAGCAGCAAAGTTTAGAAAGACTCGATCTCTTCTCAGTCGCTTTTTTGTTCTCTCATAAAAATTTATAGGTGTATAAATGCCATCACCACTCTGCTCTCTTTCATCTGTAACATAGATGACAACAAAGTGAGCAGAAGATCGAAGAAATGGTTTTCCCTTATTGATATAATCGTCTAAGTGACGATCAACATTTGAGAAAGACTCTTCTGTTGGACTACCACTCGTTCCAATACTATCAACTGCATTTTGAAATACCTCTACAGCATTATCGAATGTTGATGGATCATTTGGATTAATTAATGTGTGATCAAAGCTATCGTCAAAACCTAATACAGGCTCGAGACTATTATCAGTTGTCACAATCCCTAATTTCCATCTCACTAAACTTTTCTTAGCGAACTCTCTAAAAAAAAGCTCCGCATTCCTTTCAACATTTCTTTGGATACTAGACATAGAGCCACTATTATCAATCACAAATAAAATATCTATCTCATTAGAGAAGTCCAAATCTTTAAGAGAAAAATTATTTGTATAATATTCTTGAGGTTTGAGTGGATCTAGTGCATATACAAAATCGTCATTTGAGTCACTACTGCAACCTATGAAGAAATTAATAATTAATAAGTATGGTAAAAATCTCATTTTTATCCTCGTGACTACTTAAGTCTTTTCTTTTTTAAAATTTCGCATTTATCTTCAACACTCGCTGTCATATTAAAGAGATCATCTCCCCAGATAATACCATCTTGAGGGAAGGCCATCTGATTTGTTCTAACGTTTGCAGCACTTAAGTTAGATACTGCATCAGTATTCGCAGAAATTTTTTGATCTTCTTTTTCTTTCACAGCTCTCATTCGAGATAAAAGTTCTATTCTTACAAATTTCATCTTATAAAGGGCACTTTCAAGAAGCTTCTCTCTTAACTTCCACTGATTTCTCTTTTCTTTTATGAAGCTCATTTTTGCATGACTTAATCGAGACTCTAAAGATGGCCTATAAGACGCGAGACTCTCGACAGAGCTTGCAATTGTCTCTAATTCAGACTCTAAGGTATTAATGCTCTTTTGATTATTACGTGTAAAAAAGCTGCTAATGATAAGTTCAGGATTTTCACTTTTTAAATTACGTGAAATTCTATCAACCCATTTTACATTTACTTTTATAAAACGATTGAGCGCTTCTTTAGCATTTACAAATTGGCATAACATAGTAGAAGACATTGCACTGATGACATATGCTTCAGGGTAAAACTTATCATTTAAAACATCTAATTCTAAAGTTGCCAGTTCCCCCTTTGTCTTCGCATAATCTCTTTTTCTTAAGTGCGCCCATAATAC
>NZAF01000025.1 GCA_002686115.1 Halobacteriovorax sp.
ATCAAAGAGCTTCTTATTACTTCCCATTTTAAAGTAGTCTTCTTCATTGAAAGAAAGAAGAGCATTATCATTTACCCCTATCCACCAAGGTGATTCAATTTCACTACTTTCATCAAGTGTGACGAGTACAGAAAAGAAGTCATAGGAAAAAGAATGTTTTCCATTTCCTTTTCTTGAGTGCAATGTGGAGCTAGAGATTGGCGTTACTTTCATAAGACTTCATCTACACCTAAGATCTCTTTACACATATTAATACTACTTAAAAGACCATCTTCATGAAATCCGTAGCGAAACCAAGCTCCACAAAAGTATCTTCCATTATCTTGTTTATTTAAAAGAGGAAGTCTTTCTTGGCTCTTCACTGCATTGAAATCAAAAGATGGGTGATCATATTCAATTCTTTTTATGACTTTAGATGAATCGACAAAATTTTCACCATTTAAAGTGACGAAGTAATTAACATCAGTACCCAATGGCTGAAGTGTATTCATATGATAAGTAGTCACACATTTTTGCTCAGGATCGTCAGTGACAAAATAATTCCATGCACTCCAATTTCTTTTTCTTTTTGGCATTACTGATAAATCAGTATGAAGTTGAGCGATATTTTTTTCATATGGAAAAAGAGGTAAAAGTTCTTCTTCTATCGAAGTCTTATCTTTAATCATTCTAAGTGTTTGATCTGCGTGACTTGCAAAAACAACTTTATCAAACTCATACTCACTCAACTTAGTTTTTATGATATGCTTTCCATCTTTTTGAAAAGTTTCTTCAACTCCTTCTCCAACTTTTATTTTATCTCTGAAGCTTGAAATTAGTTTATCTCTATATTTCCAACTTCCTCCTGGTACAGTTTTCCATTGGTGGTGACCATTTAATCCCAGTAGGCCATGATTTTTAAAAAATCTCACTAAGGTTTTTATTGGAAATTCTTTCATTCTCTTTGGGGATGTCGACCAGATGGCACTTGCACATGGAACAAGATATTTATCGACCATAAAAGGGGAATAATTCTTTTCTCCAAGATAATCACCGATTGTCATTAATGCATACTTATCATCTTCTAAAACTTCTAAGGCTTCAGAGTTAAATCTATTAATTTCAAATAACATGCTCCAAAATTTTTTACTTAGAATATTTGAGCGTTGACCAAAAAGACCGTTAAAACCACTTCCACAGTATTCGAGATTTTCGCCATCATCTCTAACAGCAAAAGACATATCAGTATCGACATCTTTAATACCAATTTGATTAAAGAGTTTTACAAGATTTGGATACGTTGAATAGTTAAAAACAATAAAGCCTGTATCTATGGCCACACCATCTACAGTAACAGTGTTGGTATGACCTCCAATATAATTATTTTTTTCAAATACAGTTATTTCATAATGGTCTTTTAAGAAATATGCTGCCGACATTCCAGATATACCAGTGCCGACTATGGCCAACTTTTTCTTCATAGCTTCTCTCCAATCGCCTCATTATGACAAAGCTAGACAGAAGTTATATTAGACAGTAGTTAAACGGCCTTCAAAATTCTTAATTATTTAGGAATTTCAAGAAGATAAAGATCACAACACCTGTGATAGAGACATAAAGCCAGATTGGAAAGGTCCATCTCGCCCAAAATTTGTGTTTTTCATAACGCTTTGTAAAAGCATTCCAGAGGGTAATAAAAATAAGTGGGACCTGAACCATCGACAAAAGAACATGGCTTATCAAAATTGCAAAATAGGCATATCTTATCGGACCGATTGCTATAAATTTCGTATCACCTTGAAAGTGATGATAAAGAAGGTAACTAACCAAAAATAGGCCTGAAGTAGCTGTGGCAAAAGACATAGAAAAAACATGAGCTTTTACATTTTTTTTCTTAATAAAGTAAAAACCTGCTAAAAGAAAGATTGTACTTAAGGAGTTCAAAATGGCATTTACAGCGGGCAGATATGAAACCCATGCTAACTCAGTTGAGGCCTCTGGCTTAAAATATATAAACCAAGTTAAGAAAGCTAGAATTAAGACACTTAAAATCAAAATAAAACTATAAGCAAACCTAGAGCTATTTGATTTCATCGGCCTCAACCTGCTCGCTCAAGTGTCTATTCTTTATAATTGTTCTATAGAGAATATAAAAAGGGATATAAGTAAGTGCTATAAAACCTACCAAAATCCACACAAGCATCGAATCCTTTGGATTATCCATAGAACCTGCACAACCAGGGCAAGCATAGACATCACTCGCTAAAATAATAAGGCAAAAACTTATAAAAACTAAAAATCTCATATTCATCTTCTACACCAATTTAAAAAGAATATCTATAGACATTAAGACTATCTACAGCTCTTATAAAGCTTTATCGGCCCTTCAATCAAGCCGTTCACACACTTTTGCTTGGCCTTTACACATGGAGCCGAGTCTGTTGTAAAGCCCTTAAAGGATTCACCATTCTTAAGTGTTCCACAGTCCTTAGAGATTGGCTCACATGTTGGAAATAATCTTGGACCGATCAGAGTTCCATTTACGCATGTCTGAGTTGCAAGCCTACATCTACCATCAATCGCAGAAGGATTCTCATAACCGGAAAAAACTTGTCCATCTGTACATGAGATTGCCCCATCAGTTTCTGAAGAGCGATAAAAGTCATGGTTTTTAGAATTCCTAAAATATGTACAAGATAATAGAGATGAGGTGATGAGAATTAAGTAAATATTTTTCATATGCGACCAAAAAAAAAGCCCGCTAAAAGCGGGCTTATTATATTATTCAATTAAGTAAATAAATGTAAAAACAAGAATCCAAACAAGGTCAACAAAGTGCCAGAACAATCCGACAAGTTCTAATTGACCATAGTCTCCTTTATCAAATCTTCCGGCCAAAGCTAACTTATACATCCAAGTAAGATAAATAACACCTGAAAGAACGTGAAGACCGTGAAAACCTGTAATCGCAAAGAATGTTGAAGAAAATAAGTTATTCCCATGCTCATATGTTGAAAAACTCATTCCTAAATCAGAATAGAGGTGAATATATTCGTAAGCTTGAATACCTAGGAAGATTAAACCACCTATAATAGTTAGAGCTAACCAATTTCTAATTCCTTTCTTATCTCTCATTTTACATGCATCAACACACATAACCATTGATACAGATGAACAAATAAGAATGAAAGTCATGATCCCAGAAAGAAAAACACCACCAAGTGCTTCAACTGGATTTGGCCAACTTGGTTGAGTTGCTCTAAGTACAGCATAAGCCAGTAGTAAACCTGAGAAAGACATCCCATCAGTTACAAGAAAAAGCCACATTCCAATTTTATTTGGACTTGCCTTACCGAATTGAGGATCGTCAGTATATCCAATCAATCCATCATGAACTAAATCTTTATTAGCACTTCCTGCCATTTAATACTCCTTATTACCTCTTACCCTTCATCTTTGCTTTATGAATTGGTGAGTAAAAGTTATGTCCTTCTTCAAGTAGGTACTTAGTTAAAGCCTTGATTTGCTTCTTAGCGTCTCCACCAAGAATATCTTCATCAGCAGGTTCTCCATCTGGCCAGAAGTTAGGCATTGAAGTTCCTGGAAGAATTGTCTCTGGACCAGCTAACCATTTTTCAATCCAACTAGCTCTTAGACGTCTTTTTGCATATTTAAGATTAGGAGCAACAGGCTCATCATTTGTATAACCTTCAGCGTGACATGAAACACATTCTAGAGAGTTAAACAACTTAACAGCAGCTTGTCTTTCACCTGGTTCCCAAACAACTTTTTCATGAACTTCTTCTTCAAAGTGTCCTTCATCGGCTTTAGCTTGGAACATCGCTACAAGTTTATTCTTTTCTTCATTAGTTAAATTAAATGAAGGCATTCTTACTTCTAACCAAGGTCTAATTTTATATACGTTACCCAAGAAGTAGTGGAACCAATCAGCTTGCATTCTATGCCCTTGCTCAACAAGTCTAGGTGGACCAGCATTGATATCTTCTTCTTCGTAAACCTTAAGAAGTCTTCCATACTCACCATCAATTTGGTGACAACCAATACAGTTGTGAGTGATAGCAACTTTCATTCCCTCTGCAACTTTTGCTTCATTAGAATCGAATTGCTTAACACCTTTTTCAGGTATTTTTTCATCAACTTGACCGATAAGAGCAACAGTAATCGTATGCGCTTCTTCTTCACTCATATAAAAATTAGGCATTCTTGTTAAGTCTTTAAATGGTTTACCTGAACCTCTATCCCATCTTCTTGGATCAAGAAGGTGAGCTTTAATCCAACCATCTCTTGAATGCTCAACATCATATTCATGACCAAAACCAAATTGAGTTAAAGGCTTTGAACCAATTTTTGTAAGTTCTGGACCGATAGGAGCTCTTCCATCGAATCCCTTTATTTCGTGACAAGAGTAACAACCATACTTACCAACAGATCTTCTTCCAAGCTCCATTGTTCTTTCATGGTCACTCATTGCTGATAACTTTTTCTTTGCTACTTCTACTGTGTCAAAAGCTGAGAAGTATGTAACTAGAATCTCGTCTCTTAAATTCTTATCTAGAGGAGCAAACTTAAGTTTTTCAAAGCTCTTATTCTTTTTACTTAAGAAATATGCCGTTAGATCATTTGCTTCTTTATCAGAAAGTCTAAATGAAGGCATGATTGTATTTGGAGAATAGTGACTTGGCTTCTTAAGCCATGACACTAGCCAGTCAGCACTTTTAATTTTTGAACCAAGTCCTTGTAAGAATGGTCCCTTGTGTGGATCAACCATTTTATTTTCTAATGGATAATCGTCTACACCATGACAGGCCATACATCCTAATGACCTTACAAGCTTCTTACCATTTTCTACATCTCCACCTTTATATCTAGCAAAAGGTCTATANGGNGAAGACTGCTCGTAAATGAACTCTGCCATNGCATTTACTTCTGCAATATTCTTTGCCATNAATTCTGGCTCAGAATTATTTGTTTGTGAGAAGAATGAAGGCATTCTTGCATGCTTATTAAAAGANTTTGGATCCCATACCCAGTTNTTGAAAAATTCTTTATCNAGCTTAGCTGCTAATCTTTCTAAACTTGGACCAGGCTTTCTTTTATGTTCCCAACCTTCAATNTTGTGACATCCATAACAACCAAATTTTTCAATATTTCTACGACCTTCATTAAGAACTGTCGCTTGTGGGATATACTGAACCCCAGAGTGACATTTAACACAACCAGCTTCTGCCATTCCATTCTTGTAGATCATTTTTGGAACTTTATGCGGCTCATGCCAATTGTATTTCTCAATCCACTCTTGTTTTTGCTCTTCACTGCTTGGAATGTGAGCTGGAGCATTGAAGTCTGTAACTCTGTGCCCTTCACCACCGTGACAAGAAGTACAACCAAATTGCTTCATTGGGTGGATACCTTTAGCTCCAACCATTAAATCTAAATTTGGGTGAGTTGTATGAGGTTGTGGTTGATCTTCATAACCAGGCTTATCGATAAATGTATGACAAGTCATACAACGATCTACTTTAGGTACATGTTGAAAATATCTATCATCAGTAATATTTTCTAAAACGACTTGTTGAATCTTAATTGTTGGATCAAGGAAATCTACAAAAGGAGCATTTCTAATCGCAAAGATTGGATCTACTTTTTTCTTCTCTAGAGCAATACCAAGAAGTTTCTTTTTCATTAAGATGCTATCTTTTTCTTTTTCAACTTCTGTAACAGCGGCTCTGAGCTTACCGATTTCTTTATTGATTTTTTTCTCTTGTGCTTGAAGACCTTTCATTCTGTCTTTTGATGCAGCAAAAAGGGCTTTGTTTTTATCAAGCTTAGCTTTTAATTTTGGTGCGTACTTTGCCCCATGAGACTCAGCAACTCCCCAATCAAAAGTTAAAGCAGAAACTTTTGAGTTAAGAGTACCATTGATGATTGTTTCATCTTTTAAGTCTCTTTTTAAGATATTGAGTTTAGCCTCAAGTTCTTTAATAGCTTTGGAATTTGCTTCAACAACCTTCTCACCTTCTGCTAGCTGCGCATCAAGTTCTTTGAGTTTTTCGTCATTGATTTCTTTTTCAGCTTCTTCAATTTGCTTAGCGATTTTTTTCTTTTCAATTTTCATCGCTTCAATTTGATAGGCCTTCCAAGGTCTAATATAGTCATCTAAGAAAACCCAGATAACTGAAAATAATAGAACAAGAGAAAAAGCTGCAAAATACTTATGTAGCTTTTTCATTTCATAGGCCATACCTGGCTCATGCTTCTTTGACATCTCGTGTACCCTTTATATTCTAAACAAAATTAAAAAATTATAAGTTAAGCTCTAACTCTGGTAGAGCAATAATATACTTCAAACTAAATAACCATCTAAGAACCATTTTTATTGGCAGTGAAGCCATACCAATGATTAAAAAGATAGTGATGTAATAACGAATCTGACCAACGTTTGCGATAATCTTCTTTCCCCATTTCATTCTTGCAATCGCTGGAGGAAGAATAAATAAGTATCCTATAGTTATAAGGATTCCAAAGAATTCTCTTACGAACATATTTGCTGGCATTGGTCTATTAAGCCATTTAATCCAGAAAAATTCAGATAAGTTTACGTTGTATTCAGCAACAACTTTATGGAAGTCCCAATATTCAAATGGACCATAATATGTCCAGTTCGGACCTCTAAGAAATGTACCGACAATAATAAGATACTGCCAAAGAACAAACCATCCAAAAAGGAATCCCCACATTGCAAGTGGTCTTTCTGCGATTGTATAGTAACCATTCCCCTTAGGATTTGTGTCGATGTATGGAATTGCAATAAGTCCAACAACAATAATCCCTGGAAGAACAACACCGGCCATCCAAGGGTCAAAATAAACAAGCATTTCTTGAAGACCTAAGAAGTACCAAGGTGCTTTTGCTGGGTTCGGTGCCCAAGTTGGGTTTGCTGGCTCTTCAAGAGGAGCTTTAAAGATAATCGCCCAAACAACGAGAAAAACTGTACAACCAATGATACACATTAACTCTGTGTAAACTAAGTTCGGCCATACCCAAACTTTCTCTCTATTTTCAGGTAATCCTTCCCAAGGTCCAAGACCTTCATCAAGTCTATTATCATTAAGTGCAGCTCTGTATAATGAATACCAAGTAAGCCAAGCAATAAGAATGATAATAATGTTAATCGGGATATTATCAGGCCAAAGAATGATCTTTCTAAAGTTTGGATCTAAACATAGCCAAGTAGCAACAGGTATTGCAGTTAAAAGCGCACCAATTCCAAACTTCTTAGTCCCAACAATTCTGTAGTACTTCATCATAAGAACAAACAGTGTTGTCACAATTGGGAATGAGAAGATTGGGTCTGCGATAATATTAATAAGTTCTTTCATTTCTTTATTTCCTTAAATAAAACTTCGTGTCTTAATCCTTAAAGTGGTGCAGAAATTCCACCATCTTTTCTAATTCTCCAAAAGTGTACTGCGATAAGAGTTGCAACAACTAATGGAATAAAAACACAGTGAAGAATATAGAATCTAAGTAGCGCTGGTTCACCAACAAAACGTCCTGCTAGAAGCTGAAATCTAACGTCGTTTTTATCTGAAACCATAACAAAGTCACCAATTTGTGCAAGCGCCGCACCTGGACCACCGTGCCCTAGGAATGGAGTTGCTTTTGCCATGTTAGCACCAACTGTAATCGCCCAGATTGCAAGTTGATCCCATGGAAGTAAGTAACCAGTAAATGAAAGTAATAATGTTAAAACTAAAAGAATAACACCAACACCCCAGTTAAATTCTCTTGGTGGCTTATATGAACCAGTCATGAAAACTCGGAACATGTGAAGCCAAACAGTAATAACCATGGCGTGTGCACCCCATCTGTGAATCTCTCTCATGATTCCTAAAGGCACGTGCTCTTTAAGTGCAATGATATCGTTGTAAGCATATTCAGCTGTCGGTCTGTAATAGAACATTAACAATAGACCAGTCACAGTAAGTGCTAGGAAAACAAAGAAGCTCAGTCCACCCATACACCAAGTGTAACCAAGTTGAACTCCAGACTTCTTTAATTTAATCGGGTGTAAGTGAAGAAAAACGTTCCCCGCAACAACTGCAGCTCTATTTCTTGCATTTGTTGGAGGTCCATGTCTGAAGATTGATTTCCAGACCTGTGTTTCTCTAATGTAATCAGCAACGCCTCTTTTTGACATTTTTTTTACCTCTATATTTTAATTAAACTGAAATAAATGAATTAGGGTTATCCCACTGTCCTTTTTCCCATCGATAAACTTTCGTTTTATCGACTTTAATTGTACCTGCAGGAGTAAGCGAGATTTTATATCTCTCAAGTGGTCTTGGTGCAGGCCCTTCAAAGTTAATACCATTCATGTAGTAACCAGAACCGTGGCAAGGACACTTAAACTTAAGTTCAGCAGGAAGCCAGTTTGGTACACAACCTAAGTGCGTACAAATGTTTGAGAAGGCAACAAGTTTACCTTCTTGTCTAACCATCCAAACTCCGTAACCATTTTTCCATCTCTCATCAACACCTTCTTCATAATCAGAAGGGTAACCAGCAATGAAATCCATTTCAGGTTCGAAATTAACGTTTGGATAAGAAAAACGAAAAGCAAGAGCAGCTAAACCTGCAATAGCAGATGTGAAAGCTACCCAACCAACAGTGATAAAACTAAAAAACTCACGTCTATTTAGTTGAACTCTCTCTTGAGACATATATATTTCCTTTTCCCTCTAATAGGTTATTAATTTTAAAAGGATAATTTTGTAATCGGGGCAGATTCATTATACTCCCAATTACGCACATTTCAAGTAAAGCTCTCTTAAAAAAGAGAGACTTAATTTATGCATAACTAATGCATCACATTTGTAAAAGCTGAGGAATCTTATCACTCTTTAAACGATTTTAAAACGTCCTCTGCAAAAGCTTTTACTTTTATGTCTTTTTCCCTTTGCGTCATCCTCTCGATTAATACTTCAAGTCTTTTCCATTGTACTTTTTTTGCGGCGCTCAATACATTTAATTTCAGACCACCAATCTCATCAACAGACAATGTCTTTCCATGAGATGTTTCATCAAGGCTCAGGATCTCGCCGAGCACTGGTAGAGCAACTTCTTCTTTGTAGTAAACGAGTGCAGTTGCCGCCGCATAACGCAAGGCAAAACCATCCGTATTAGATAGAAGTGGTTTTATTTCATCTTCCACATTTTCTACTCGGTGAGTCGCTAAAGCTAAAACTGATGCCTGCACAAGAGCTTTGTCATCAGAACTGAGAAAGCTTTTTACTTTTGTCCAATCAAAATTATTTGGAAGTTTCATATTTGAGAGTGCAACCACTGAATGAAATTTAATATTCTTATCTTTTTCCGAAAGGCCTTTTTCAATAATCTTTAATGATCTTCGATCACCAATTACACCTGCTGCGACAACAATAAAATCCTTTGTTCTCGTATCAATCGTATTAGTGTAAATATCGTCGAGGTTCTCAATAAGCCATGGAATATCTTCTTCTGGAATTTTTCCTGCTGAAATTACTTTTGATAACTCAAGGGCAGCAACCCATTTATTGCCAAAGGTTTTTGATTTCATTTCTCGAACAAGATCTTTATAAGATGTTTCGCTTGAGATCATTTTTGTCACGCCAAAAACGACGAGAGCACCTACTAGAACTATTGCAATAGGAACAACAAGAGATCCAACAAATGGGTTCTCTAGAATTTTCTTGTCGATCTTACTTTCAGTTGAACCAGTATTTTTTTCGTCTGACATATAACAAGTTGCCTTTTTATTTGACTATAATGTAATTAATGAGTTGTTTTCTAGCAAATTACGATCTGTCTGACAATTTAATTAGACTAAGATCAAGGCCTAAAAGGCCTAAACGATTATTTGATATCTTAAACTTGGAATCTAAATGGCATACTTACTACGCGGTCTCGTTCTCATCATGTTCTTATCAGTAAATCTAACTATTGCAGTTGCGCACGACTGGGTAAATATAGGCTTATCGCATATACAAATTGCAATACCGACCTTTCTCTACACAATTTTTGCGCAAGCTTTTGCCATGTTTTACTTTATAGGGATCGGCAGGCTTGTTGATAACATTCATTTGATCATAAGCACATCAACAAATCTTAATGAACTTTTTGATGAAGTTCCTGAAGATCTTTCTCCCTATTTAAAGAAAGTTGAAAAATTTGTTTATGATGCAAAGCTTGCTAAGAGACAGACAATTCCCTGGACAATTCTTATGCTTATCTTGGGCATGATTGCATTTTTACTTGGTGGTGCGCATGACACTGGAATGGTAGAAATCACAACTCACTCCGGTGTGGTGTATGGATTCGCTGCAGCTATGACAATTGGTTTTTTTAGACAATGGTACTATCTTGGAAAAGCTCACTTGCTTCTTAGAAAAGTTAAAACACTATTTTCTATTCCAGATGGACAGATGTAGACTTAAGAGCTTATCTGCTTTTTGTTTCTTTATAGATTTTAACATCACTATCACTTGCAGCCTCTCTTAATTGCTTTTTGGTCCTTTTGAAACTATTTTCACTTAAGTCGTAAATCTCGATATCTGCTATACAACTTGCAAGCTCTTCAAATGCTTGGCAAACATTTGCCATGTAATTTACAGACGTATCAATCTTCTTACCAGAATAGTACGAAATACTGTTAAGGTTGAAGCCAACTTGATTTAACAAATTCCCATCTAAATCAAGAACTTCCTCACCAATTAAGTAGCCTAGAGATGCACAACCTCTCATCCCACTAACAGCGTTTTTAATATCTTCTTTTCTCGAGTTTGCTACATCACTATCTTCTACTATTATTTCACTCACTCTAGACTTAAACTCTTTTATGTCGTTTTCTGCAGAGGTTAAAAGTACTTTATCAATGAACCTGCCGAGACTAGAAGATGATGAAGGAATCCCACCTTGATTATTTTCTTTAAATACTAAACACTGATCTCTTTGTTTCAAAATTTCTTTAACAATATTCTGAGCTTGATCCTTAAAGCTATTATCCCAAAATGGGTCATCAAATCCTGTAAGGCTCATTACGGCCTTTAGAATTAAGTCGAATGCCTCTTCACTTACAGCATAAGCATCAGTATATAAAAAATTAATGAATGTTTGCCTTCTGGTTTTCTTGTTTAAAAATTTTCTTAAACGCTCTTTTAGAGAGTTTTGACTTTCATCTCTCACTAATTCAAATTCTTGATTATTAATAAATATTTTTTTAAAAATAATATCCACAAAAGAAAATCTGATTTCGTAAGGATCTTTTCTCATTATATAACCACTGTCATTTTCAAGAAAGCGGCTTTTCTTATTTTCTTGATTATACTTTTTTATCTGACTACTAATTGACTTTCGAGCAAGCGCTAATCGCTTTACATAAAATAAGTCATAAAATTTCTCTTTTACGACCTCAGTTTTTTCACCGGCAAATGTAGATAACGATATAAAGATTGTTAAAATAAATATTTTCAAAACTTAGTCCTTACCTATTTTTTGTTCTTTTAGAAATTACTCTATCGTTAACTCAAATGTTCCTATTCCTCGCGGACTATCATATGGAGCACCACTTACTCCATTCGCCGGTGTTCTCATCTGTCCAAATTGTCCGGCCATGTAAAACAGATAGACCTTATTATTAAGTACTTCAACTCCAACAATTTCTGGCTGATTATTTGGTAGGGATGTAAAGCTTGGTGTATCGTCCCAACCTGAAGCTCCAAATATTTCAACCCCAAGATCAAGCGTAAAAGCATTTTCTGTATCAAACTCTAACAGGGAACTACCTTTAAGAAGTTGCCACTTATCAATATTATTATTAAAGGCAATCATATAAAGAGTTCCGTTTTGTTCAAAAACATGTGGACACTTATACCCCTCTAAAATTGGAGACATTGGCTTTTCAAAAGTGATCATATCTGTCGATTTAGAAACATAGATAAAGTCCTTATCTTTTGTTGGTGCATTTGTAGAACTACTATAAATATAAACTTCACCGCCACTATAAAAAAGCTCTGCCTCTCTGTAAGTTTGCCCCTTCCACGTATCATCATTCTCATTAAAGATATGTGCTGATTTTTCTTCATCAACGAGGAAGTCACTTGCAGCTAAAGATTCTGGAGAAGAGGTATTAAAAGAAACAAAGTAATAACCATTGGAGGGCACGACAGCTTTTGCCTGAAATAAGGTCGGTACATTAGAAGTGTTGTATTCCGATGCCCTAAAGTACTTAACAGCTAATCCCTTAAGTCCTGATCCAGTATCAACCATATAAAAGTTTCTTGAACTGCTTAAGCTAAAGCCATTTGAATCAGTGTCCGAAAGGCTAACAACTTCATTGTCACCAGGTGTAATAGGATCTCCGTCATACCAAACCATACCAAGAGCCGGAGTCCATGACATAATTCCCCAATGCCATCCACCAGAGCCTGCATCTGTATATTTACAAGGAACATTAAAATAGACCTTATTATTATAGACAAATGTAGATGGTCTCCATGCTCCAGTCCCCTTAATTCCAATGAGATAATAAGAACAATCCGCTGTATTATCTGAGCCTTCAAAAGTTGCATTTGAATCTGAAAGTTTTAGGACACTAGCACTTAGAGTCTGAGGTGTTGAATCTGTCTCTTCGCTTTCACCGCTATCATCAAAAGACTCATCAGCCGAACTGAATGCCTGGTCTATCAACGATGTGTACTCGACTTTAGAACAAGACACAAAGATTTGAAAACTAATTGTAACTAGCAAAAAAAACTTCATAATGTATTTTATCGTTTATATTGATCTAATTCTTAAGTAATTAAGTATGCTATTAATTATAGATACTTATCACTCGAATTCATTAAATTCCTTTTAAAGATGTGACAACTTTTTATGGAAAATCAGCTAGATAGTCTTAACCCAAATAAAAACCTTGTTTTTTCCAGGGGGATTTCGGCGTGTTCTCGTTCTAGATTCATAGATAACAGAAGAGTCGACTTCTTTAACTTTTGCCATAAACTCTCTTAAAAACTCTCTTGGAACATAGAGATTGTAATAAAAGCCCCCAGGTACTTCTAAGCCGGGCTTTACATTATCAACTTGTGTGACCTTATAATCAGCAATCAGTTTCTTTAGAAGTTTTCCTGCACGATCAGTATTAGAAGACCTCATCATCACACGGTAAACTTTAGTGTTACCATAACGACTATCTCGGTATCCAAGTCTTCCAGTATCTTCTTCGTATTCTGATTGCTCGATATTTGCGGCATCGAAATCTTTTGGAAGTGCTTCAATTGACGATAAAATGGTTTCTGATTCAACATCTATTCTTTCAACATCTTCAAGGGATTCACCAAGATAGTTCTCAGAGTCATCAACATTTTCTATATCCTCAATATCAAGGTTAAAATTCTCAATATCTTCAACAATTGATTTATCTGCTTCAACAAATTTCAGCCCCTGATCTTCCCATCGATATTGTGGCTCATAAATACTAACTTCTTCTGAGAGTATTTTTTCATAACGTAGGTTTAAATATTGAATTGCCCATACTAAAAAAGAGCCAACACATATGGTTGCAATAATCTTTGAAACATTTTCTGCTACATTAATAAGACCATCACGAGATTTTAATTTTTTAAACTTCTCAACTTTTTCCGAGCTGAGGATATCTAAATAATCACTAATCTTTGCCCACTCACCATAAAGAGTCACTTCCATTCCGGTGAGAATTTCTTCATGGGATCCAGTAAAAACGATCTCACGATTTATCTTTCTCATTAATGTCGTATATGTAATCTCTCTATTTTGTGAAATTTTTGAAGAGATAAGTAACGCTTCATTTAGCTTGTCTAATTCATCAGGAAAGATTTTTGAGAAAAAATCTCTCAAGATCATTCCGATATCTGACTCTGGTAAATCCATTTCAGAAGAAAGTCTTTTAATGGTGATTTGTTTGGTGATAAACGTATAACAAATAAACTTATTCCTAAGCCAAGTAATCCATGTTGAGATCGGCCCGACTTTCGATCTTCCAATAATTGTNTGAAAACGTATCGAAAGATCTGAGAGTTTTAAATTAGGAGAAAAAAGCTTTTTCCAAAANCCTTCAAANTCCTTTTCATACTTACCTTGCCAAGTAAGACTTCTATCATCNAGATTTAACCATCCTCTAAAATGATAGAAGTCACTCTCTGTAAATGTTATCTTATCACTCAATTGTTATTCCACATTTTTAATAAGAACAGAAATACCCTGTCCTCCACCGATACAAGCAGAGGCAACACCAAGACTTTTCTTAAAGTGTTTAAGTTGTCTGGCAAGCGTCGTTGTAATTCTCGTTCCAGATGCCCCTAAAGGATGTCCAAGAGAAACTGCTCCTCCCCAAACATTAAGCTTTGCTGGATCAAGCTCTAAATCTTTCACACAAGATAATGTCTGAGCAGCAAAGGCCTCATTAATTTCTACTAAGTCTATATCTGAGAGACTTAAATCATTTCTAATAAGTAATTGTGAAATCGCTGGACTTGGACCGATCCCCATAATCTTTGGATCAACACCTACGACCTGACCATCTATAATCTCAGCAATTGGAGTTAGCTTATTCTTTGTCACAAATTCTTCACTCGCTATGATTGCAACAGCTGCACCATCAACAATTCCTGATGCTGACCCCGCAGTTACAAGCCCATCCTTAATAAATGAAGACCTCAGTCCGGCCATATCCTCAAGAGAAGCTCCTTCTCTTAAGTGTTCATCTTTTTCACAAACACCTCTTTTGAGTTCTATTGGTGCGATCTCTCCTTGAAGAAGTCCATCTGCATAAGCCTTTGAAGCTTTTTGATGAGACTCTAAAGAGTAGACATCGCAGTCGGCTCTTTCAACATTAAATTGTGCGCCTAATGTTTCAGCAGTGATCCCCATTGGACTTCCAGCGTACTGATCAGTTAGTGCATCCAAGAGCATATCTACATTCTTTAATGAACCATACTTTGTTCCAAAACGAGCACCATAAGTGAGGTGAGGAACCATTGACATATTTTCTGTTCCACCAGCAAGTACACAAGCGGCCTCTCCTGTTTTAATGAGTCTTGTAGCATCTAAAATAGACTGAATTCCTGAGCCACAAAGTCTGTTAATAGTAACTCCTGGAGTTTCTGTCTTACAACCAAGCTTGAGCGCAAGGTGCCTACCACCATAAATAGTATCTGTTGAAGATGTGACGACATTACCTAGAATTACCTGATCAATTAACTTTGGATCAAGACTAATATCTGATAACAGTGACTTACCTGCATGCACAGCAAGATCAACTGGCGTGATATCCTTGAGTGAACCACCGAATTTTCCAAATGGTGTTCTTTTCCCACCAACTAAGTATACTTTTGTTCCGCCTTTTAAGGACATATTTTCCTCCCCTTGAGAGATCTAGTACGAAATAGATAGAATATTTTATGACGTTAGAAGACTGACGTCAAAATTAGAGGATTAAATGTCGAGTATTTCACAACTTAAGGCCAACAGATACAAAGAAGCCGAAAATAAGAGGCACTACTTTGAGCTAAAAAAGCTTAAAAATGAGCACAAGAGGGAATTTGAACTTCAAGAGTCTGCTCATAAAGCTAATATGAAAGAGCTTAATAAGTCTTATGAATCTCGAATTTCATCTCTTGAAAACGATATTGAAGTTAAGCTCAGAGAACTTAGAGATAAACAAAAGCTTCGTCTTAACGAAGAAAAAGTACGTCTTGACGAAGAGATTAATAATCTTAAACTCACTCATGAAGATAAGGTGAATGAAATTAAGAAATCACAAGAAAATGAGGTAGAAAACCTTATTACTTCTCACAAACAAACTCTAGATCAGGCACGTGAGAAATATATTCAAGAAAAAATGAAGTGGCAGGCCTAAGCCATTTCAATCGGAGCCGCTATGGAAGACAAAACAAATCAAGGTATTTTCATTAATGGAAAAGCACAGATTATCGACATGCTTAAGTACATGCAAGAAGACGAACGTACTACGCTTTTAAAAAATATACAGGCGAGAAATCCTCAATTAGCTAAAGAGCTTTATGCTGAAAGTATAAGCTTTGACACTATCTATAGTCTTGATCAAGTCGACCTTGGTGCATTAGCAAGTTATATCAAAGCAGAAATTATGGGAGTTGCCCTTAAAGGAGCAAAGCCAGAATTTCAAAGAAAACTACTCTCAAGTGTACCGAGACCATATGCAGAAGTAGCTTTTACTTATATCAATAAGAACTTAGGCGCTAATGAAGATAGAGATGTAGGAAGAGCTCAAAAAAGAGTCAGTGACACGATCGTTGCATTGAATAATAAAGGCAGAATTTCTCTATAAGAAAAGTGCAAAGTAAATTATTAAATGATAGCCTTTAGGCTATGAAGTACATACTGATCAGTCTACTCGTGACCTCTATTGTAGGTAACCTCTATTTCCTAACAAGATCTAAAACTATTTGTGAAATACAAAAAGAAGAGATTCTTTCAAAGATAGGACAACTCGATTCAGAGTCATTAAATGAACAATACGCTGGTAAATTATTATTACTCCTTTTAGCTGAACTTGGGTTAAAAGATAAAATTCAGCTAGACTCAAATATTTTTGAAACTCATAAATGCTCTGATAAAGTCATTGAAAAAGTTGTCGAAAAAATAGTTCCAAGAGAAGTTATTAAAACAGTTATAAAAAAAGAAAGATTTGAAAGTCCTTTTGTTAAGAAAAATGCAATGCCATTTATAAGCTTAATGGATAACAAGATAGATCCCGAATTAATTTACACAGAGAGCTATCTTTCAATCTTTGAAGCGAATAGGCTCAATATAATAGAAAGTGGCACCTATATAATTGAACACGAGGAAGCGAACGCTGCTTTTGAAACTCTAACAATTGAAAACAAACTCAAGTATCAAGACAAGATATGGCAAGGTCAGTTCTCATCTGTCATCACACGGAATGAAAAGAAAGTATTAAGTGAATTTAAAACGACAGGTGCGAACTCTAAAATATTTGTCAGCACTAATGTAAGAAACTCTGTTACATGGAAGCAAAAAGATTTTATGGTACTTTTATGGTTATCCAAAAAAGAAAGACTTAGATTTAACGGGATAATATATAAAAAAGATAATGAAGGTCAGTATAAGAAATATGGTAATCTCATGTTACAAAACTACTGACATTTAAAATTTAAAAACGAACTTTCATTTGCATGACATTTTTTGATTCTCTGTCGATAGGCTTTTTGTCTTTGTTCTGTATTATTAAGCATTGATAGAAGAGTTATCTGAATCTGAAAAGCTTCATCTGTAACATTCTCTAAGCATTTTAAGTGATGATGATAGTCACATGAGGCGGGATCAATTCTTGCAAATTTCATTATGCCCTCTTTAACATCGTTAGAATAATTGGACTCATGTGATATCCATCTTTCGATATCATCTCGAACTCCATTACCATTAGAGTCAACACCTTGGTGCCAGACATCTTTTGAAGACGTAGAGCATGATACTATGAAAAAAAACAAGAGTATTATTTTCATTTTTTAAATTCCTTTAAAGCTCTTCTAAGTCGTATTTCATCCTCTTCGCTAAAATTCACATTAAGCTCATCAAAGTCCTCAGTAAGACTATGTTCTGAAACAAAATTAATACTCTCTTCAAGTCTCTCTGTTAGTGTATGAAGTAGGAGATTAATCCACTTAGGAGACTTTTCAATTATTTCACGTACATCTTTTTTCGGTAGAGGTATAACCTCAGTAAACGATAGAGTCACGGCACTGCTCTTACAACGCGTTAGGAACTTATCGTTCACACCAACAAAGTCTTTATCTGAACAGTACTTTATTGGTACAATTCGGCCACCATGATCTTTAAAGTTTATAACCTCTCCACTTTTTATCAGATATATAAATTGGTCATTAAAGCCTTCCTTAAATAGAACTGTATCCTTTTGTACTTCATTCGTTTCATATGCTTTCAACTTTTCACTCCCTCTTTTTCAAAATCTCCAGATAATAGAGTTCCATATCGTAATCCATAAGTAGAAAATGAAATTTCTCTTGGTTTAAGATTATTTA
>NZAF01000026.1 GCA_002686115.1 Halobacteriovorax sp.
TCTCCCCCTCTTTTTTACTCCAAAAGTCCTGAAATTAATTTAAATGATTTCTTATCTAAAAAATGAATATTCACAAGATACTCGTCCTCATGAATATCCTTAAAAAGATAATGATTTTCATCTAATCTTTTTGGCCAATCATCAAGTCTTGTATAGAAAACCTGATGTCCTCTTTTACTTACAATTTTAAAGTACCTTAGCTCTACTTCTTCCTTCACTTCGACAAAGGACTCTACCTCAATTCGCTGAAGATTCTTCTTTAAAAGATTTCTCAACATTGATCTTTGTGAAGTTTCTAAATCGTCTAGACTCTTTAAAAAGTTCAATTCATTTCCATCACCATCTCGAATGGAGATAAACTCCTCTTCTTTTAATTCTGGAAAACACTGATGAAGTGTTACGATCTGATCTTTATATGTAAGTTCACCGTTTTTTAAAGCTTTAAACATCTTTTCTCCTTATAATGCAAAACTCTCGTTCATATCTTTTTGCATTCTATGTAGCTTATAGTACTCACCATCTTCATCACTTAAAAGCTCGGCATGAGGACCACTTTCAACAATTTTCCCTGACTTGATAACAAAAATTCGATCTGCTTTTCTAAGAGTAGAGAGTCTGTGAGCGACAGCAATAACTGTTCTTCCCTTTACTAACTTATCAAGAGCATCTTGAATTTTTCTTTCAGTCTCCGTATCAACTGCACTTGTCGCCTCATCAAGTATTAAAATCTTTGGATTATGAAGAATCGCTCTCGCAATTGAAACTCTTTGTCTCTCACCGCCAGAAAGATTGTGTCCACGTTCTCCAATTACAGTCTCATAACCATGAGGGAGTCCCATGATAAAGTCATGTGCATTGGCAACTTTAGCGGCATCAACAACATCCATTAGACCTACATTCTCTATACCATAAGCAATATTCTCTAAAATCGTTCCGTGAAAGAGATAAGGCTCTTGTAAAACCATCCCAACACTCTTTCTATAAGCTGACAGTTCAAGATTTTTAATATTTTTTCCATCTATTAACACTTCTCCACTACCAACATCATAAAAACGAGTGATGAGTTTAGTAATCGTACTCTTTCCCCCACCGCTAGAACCGACTAGTCCGATCATCTCTCCTTCCTTGATCTTAAAACTCACTCCTTTTAGAATTGGTCTAAGACCATCGTAAGAAAAGCGGACATCTTTAAATTCAATATCACCTTTAATATCTTTGAGAACTTCTCCATTTTTAGGACTAATAATCTTCGCCCTAGAATCAAGAATCTCAAAAACTCGGTGAGCACTACTTACTGCACGGTTCATCATTCTTGCCATCTGTCCAATAATCTCAATTGGTGCACTGAACATCGTCATGTAAAGAAGAAAAGATACAAATGTCCCTGCACTCAGTCCTCCATCAACAGAAAATAATCTTGGTACCGCTAAACACCAAGTCATCATCATTGTTGCATGAATTCCAAGCATCAAGATTGGCCAAAACTTTGTCCACGCCTCATGCACTTCATAGAACTGATCAAGTGCACCTTCATTGGCCCGATTAAATTTCGCCACTTCATGCTCATGCTTTGAAAAAGCCTTTACTACTTGCATTCCAGGAATTGTATCCGAAAGAATACTTGTAAGTTTCGACCACTTTCTAAAACACTTAGTAAAGAGCATCTGCATTCTTTCACCATGCTTAAAAATCGCCCACAAAAAAAGTGGTACAGGTAGAGTCATCACTAAACCAAGCTTCCAATCAAGCATAATAAGCATTGAAGAAAGTCCTGTTAAAGTCAAAATTGCAATGGTTACTTCAGTCACACCAAAAGCAATAAAGTCCCAAATACGATCTGTATCAGAACTTACTCTACTAATAAGACTTCCCGATGAATTCTTTGAAAAGAAATCCATATCAAGTTCTTGTAGATGAGAAAATAATTTCTCTCTTAAATCCCTTGCTACATATTCTCCCATATGACTCATGCGATTTAGTCTTAAATAGATAAAAAATTCTCGAAGCACATAACTTAGACCTAAAACGATAACTAAAGGCCATGCTTTCTTAAGTGCATCTTCACTTGTTAAGAGCCCCTTTCCATAGGGTTTAATAAGTTCATCCATTAACTTACCCGTTAGGTAAGGTGGAATAAGAGCAAGTCCTGTTGCAAAAGTTGCTCCAAGAGACCCTAGAATTACATATGACTTATAAGCTTCAAGTAGCTTAATTAGTCTTTTTAGTGTACTGGATTTCTCACTTGCGTTTTCTGCCTGTACTTCTTTAAGTGCATGAAGAGTACTTTCTTTGTAAATCTCATGAGGACAAACCTCTTTTTCAAAACTCACATCATTTTTCTTTGCGACTTCTTCAAGAAACCACTTCATCTTACTCATCATCACTCTTTGCTTTCCAGTATAGAAAACCTCTAGCAATGCTTCTTTGTCATCTGCTTCAATCATTTTTAAAGTTTCATAACTCATCGTTTTCTTAGATGAGACTTTAGAAATTTTTGAAAGCGGAACTCGCTTAATTAGTTTTGAATTATTCTCACTGAAGTAAAAAAGGTTCTTTTCAGTTATGATAATCCATCTCAATTCAATTCTTAAGTTCTCACTCAAGTCTGTTAATCCGTAAATGACAATTTTTTCATCATACTTTTCTTTAATTATTTTAGAGATAGATTTATCTAACTCTCCTTTTTGTAATAAATGTTTTTCAATATTCCATTTTCCTTCCATCTTTTCCTTCTTTGTTAAAAGTGCCTATACATACTGGGTGGGTGCATCCCTAAAAAATCAACATTCTTATCAACCTTTTCATTTCTTCCGGGGTCGAGTTTTCGATACAACACGGGTTCTTTGAAAAAGAGTGAAAATAAGTCACCCATCATCTTGAAAAATAATTTGCTCATTCTAAAAAAACTTTTAGATAGGGCCTTCGAAGCTTTGAAACTTTGAGAGAGCTCAGCCCTAAAATCATACAAGTGTGCTTGCATAACAATTCTCCTTAAATTTAGACGCATCATTGCGTCTAAGTTACTAAAATTAAATAAATGTAAAATTGTAATGTAATCGTAGTCAGGCTACGATCAGGGATTCTTTAAAATGTGCTCTAAGTTTAAGAGACTAGCAGGTCTTGGTTATTCGGACTCTGCTAATTAGTGTGAGCGAGTCGATCCCTACGAATACATCAGACGCAAAATTAATTTTTTCGAATGTCATAATCATAAAGTTCTCCTCGTAAAAGGGTTGTCATCAGTGACAATANTANTTCTAAGTTAACTCATTNAAAAATAAAGTCAACAGGAAAGTTTGTATTTTTTTCANTTTATTTGACCAATACTTTTTACAAACTTTCACACCACACATTCGTCATATGATAAGAAGACTTTAATTATTTTTTTAATTTGGAGATTATAATGAAGAAGATCTTAGTTGCTGGATTATTATCAGGTATGGCAATCGCTCAGGGTAACCTTTTATTTTGTAGTGCTCACGGAAAAGGTGTTGTCTATAATGATATGGGACCTTGGATGGGAACTTCTGAGATCATGATGAAGATTGAAAAGTCTGGTGATGAAATCACACTAAGAGATATGACTGGCTATATTAAGGCAAATTACAGCGTCGAGAATATCGATGAAGTAATACAAGATCAATATTCTACGGAGTCCTTCTTTTTCAGTGAATCTTCAGTAACTTCAAAAGAAAATAATCGAGCTTGGAAGTATAAGAGTGATCAGTACTATTACTTTAAGGGGCTTAGGCCAAAGCACTACTCTGGAGACCTATTCAGTAGCAACGTCGTTATCAAAAAAGACTTTAGTGAGCTTCGTTTTATTTTTCAAATTGAACAAAATGGTGGAACGGCCGTATTAAAATGTGAAGGTGAGAATATCGACATTGATCCATGTTCAAGACAATCTCTAAGCGGTGAAGACAGCATGGGAAAATGCATGGCAAAGAAAGCTAAAAGTGAAAACTATTCAGCAGATACATATGGTGAGCTTCTTGCTTTTTCAGTAAAAAAAGATGAACAAACAAATAAATTACTAGAAGCTATTTCGAAGAGCTACAAAGAAAATGGAGCAGAGAAATGCTTTTACGACTTTGACCTGACGACTGTTAAGAGACTCTCTAGACATTACCGTTCTAATGAACTTGGAGTTATCATCGATGAGCAGGATGTTCCTTTCATTCATCTTTTTCTTAAAGATGGAAGTAGTAATCTCGTAAAGATTGGACGTCTTGGAGCTGATAGCGAATGTACTTATAACGCAATCTTGTCAGTACTTGATTCACCTGATGAAGAGCAAGTTATGGATAATATTCTAAGAGCATTTAATATCGAACAAAAAGATGTTCCATCAAAAGTTAGTTATGGATGTGGTGGAATGTATGGTAGTTCGAGATTCCCAGACTGTTAACAATCTTATGAAGTCTGAACCTCTTTTGACATAACCATGAGATAGTAGTCCATTGAAGATTCTTTACCACGAATAGGAATAACACTTGCGTAACCTTGATAGATGTACTCGACTTCCTTTTCTTTTTCTTTTTTATCTTCTTCAGACTCATTTTCTTCGTTAGAGAGGTCTTCGATATCAAGTTTATGAGATATTTTATCTCCGACATCTTTTTCAGACTCTTTACCGTCAGTCTTCTTTTCAATAGCGATCTCTGCGTTCTCTATTTTTGAACGTCTCTTAATTGCTAATTCATATGTTTCAATAATTGGTAATGGAATCGTAGCATCACTCATCTCTTTACCAATACAGTCTTCGGATCTAAGTTGTAAAAGAGAGTAAATTCTATTATTTAAATAGATGAGCTCACCTTTTGAGTTCGCAACGAGTACTGGTCTTTTAATCATATTAGCGAGAACGTCAAACTTTCTATTCTCAACGGCAATACGATCTGCACGCAATTCTTCAAAGACCTTAAATGAGTGAATCATTTTATTCATCTCGCGTGCGATCTCACCGATCTCATCGTCTTGAGAATAATAAATAGAAACATCAAAGTTACAATCTTGAAGCTCTCTAATCGCATCTTTAATTTTTTTAAATGGAAGTGCGATTTTACCTGGAATAATTAAGCCTAGGATAATAGTCCAAAGAAATGCGATAATTAGAGTGATCATCATCTTTCTCTTTGTCTCATTAATAATTTCCTTAATCTTCTTATCCCTTCCCTCATTTTGATAAAGTTGAAAGTTTTGAAATTCAGAAAAGGCATCAAGAATTTTATCTGAGAGCTCTCCAATAGAAGTCATTCCAATATTATCTCGATGAAATAGTGACGCTTTTCCAAGAATAACTTTTAGGGAGTCGACATAAGAAAGCATTTGTCCAATAAGGACTTTAATTTCTGGATTCTCATAATAGGTATCAAGATCTTGAAGTTGAGAAGTTAATCCTTCACAGAGATTTAAAATCTTCCCTATTGTTTCTTGCGTAGGTTTAGCAGCAAGAATTTTTCTTTGATACTTTAAGAGTGAAACCGATGACATTCTCATCTGCTCAACAGTAAAAGATACCTTATTAGACTTAACTGTAATAGACTCAATTTCTTTGTTAAGAGAATTTAAATGGTGAAAAACTAAGAAAATAAGAATAACAACAACACCCGCTGCTAACGCGAAACTTGTTTGTACTCTATTTCTAAGTGATAAATTCAAACTTCAAACCTTTATTATGAATCCTCTAAATCTGAGAATAACTTATTAAAATTCTTTTCACTACCAACTAATACAACAACATCATCTGCTTCAATAATATCCATCGGCATCGGGCAATCATTTATCTCTGTTCGATAAGAAGATTTCCCCTCTTCTGATACATATGGAACTCTTTTTTGAAGCGCTACAATATTTAGTTGGTAATTTTGTCTAATCTTACTTTCAACGAGTGTCTTCCCTTCAAACCTTTTTCCAAGTTTAAGTTCAACAATCGAATATCCTGCAGCAAAGTTATATCTTTGTAAAACGTGCGGAGCAATGATCTTTGAGGCGATAATCTCACCCATCTCTTCTTCAACCTTAATAATCTCAGATGCTCCAATTTCATGAAGAACGTGTTCATGAAGACCAGAAGTCGCTCTAGCAATGACTCGCCCTACCCCAAGCTTTCTAAGCATAGTAACGGCCATAATACTCATTTCAATATGATCACCAATTGCAACAATGGCAACATCGACATCAGAAATATTAACAGAACGAAGAGATCTCTCGTCTGTTACATCAAGTGAAACTGCGTGAGTCACTCGATCTTTGATCTTATCAACAAGTTCAATATTCTTATCAATTGCAATAACCTCGGCACCCTTTTCATAGAGCCTAACCGCTGTCTTTGCACCAAATGTTCCTAATCCAATAACTGCTACTAGCATAAATTAAAATAATCCTTGTATCTTATTGATTTTAGCAAAGTTTACGATGTGACAACACAGGAAAAAACGGTCACTTGTTCGCTAACCAATAAGAATTCTTCCTTCCGGAAAGTCTGATCGACCTTTAGACTTTTGTCTTTCACCGATGGCAAGAATGAGTGTTAAAGGTCCAATTCTCCCAATAAGCATTAAGACTGAAATAGCAATCTTTCCCATCACCGTAAGATACGGAGTGAGTCCAAGAGAGAGCCCTACTGTTGCTGATGCCGAGACAACTTCAAAAAATAAAGGCAAGAAAGCTTGATTCGATTCAATATTCATCATCACAAAAATAAAGAAACTTGTAATAATGATAGAAATAAACATAAGAGCTGTCGCCCTAACAACCATAGGGCCAGAAATTGAGCGATCAAAAAAGTTAACCGTCTTAGAACCCTTAAGAGTTGAAATAATTGACTGAGCTAAAATGGCAAGAGTTGTCGTCTTAACCCCACCAGCAGTTGACCCAGGAGAGCCACCGATAAACATAAAAAGTGACATTAGGTATATTGTATAACTGTTTAAATCGTTTAAAGGAATTGTATTAAAGCCGGCAGTTCTTAGAGTAATTGATTGAAATACAGATAATTGTACTTTTTCCCATAGGGTATAATTATCAAGGGCCCCAAGAAACTCTCCAAAGAAGATAAAAATAGCTCCACCAAAAGTAAGAATAATTGTCGTGATACAAACAATCTTTGAGTGCATGGTCAGACGAACAATTGTCTTATTACCAACAACAACCTCTTTTAACTCTTTTAAAACAAGAAAGCCTAAACCTCCAAGAATAATCAGTACGGAAATCGTTCCATGTATTAATGGGTTTGTTGCATAATTCTCAAGTGAATTATCAAAAAGGGCAAAACCAGCATTACAAAAAGCTGAAATACTGTGAAAAAAACCATAGTAAAGACTTTGTCCAAAATCAAAACCCTCAAAAGTAAAGGCAATCGTTAACACAACCCCACCCCAAAGCTCGATAATGAATGTATATTTCACAATATTAACAATCATCACAAAGAGTTCCTCTAAGCTTGAGACATCGAGAAAGTCTTGCATGATAATTCTTTCATTCATCCTCATGGCCTTTCCTAGGAAGATCGCCATTGAAGAATAAAGAGTCATGATTGAGAGCCCACCTATTTGAATTAATAAAAGAACCACCAGCTGACCAAAGAGTGTAAAGTCATTTCCAAGACTAACTGTTGAAAGCCCCGTGACACAAGTGGCAGATGTGGCCGTAAAAAGGGCATCAATAAATGAGATCGTCTTTCCCTCTTGAATTGAAAATGGAAGCATTAGAAGAAAAGTTCCAAAAAGAATAACCCCACCAAAAGAAAAAAGGACAATTTGTGGAGAACTTAATCTTAATCTCTTAAGAATGTCTGCAAATTGAAATGCTTTTT
>NZAF01000027.1 GCA_002686115.1 Halobacteriovorax sp.
TGATTGCAAAGCTTCCTGAAGTACAAGAAGAAGTTAGTGCTTGAGCTACTTTGAAGAAGAAACCTATTCTAAAGAAATAAAAGAAGAGCTTAGTGGACACGAATTTGTTGGATGTCGGTTTATCGACTTATCATTAGCTGGAGTGTCTTTAAAAAACACCAAGTTCATAGAGTGTGAATTTGTGAACTGTAATCTTTCAAACACTAATGTTATGAGCTCGTCATTCAGACATACATCTTTTAAAAAATGTAAACTGGTGGGTATAAACTGGTCTACTGTAAACAGTATATCACTCATTTCTTTTTTTGAATCTGTACTTGATCTATGTTCTTTTATGGATATTGATCTTTCTAGTTGTGAATTCAAAAACTCTAAAGTTCATGATGTAGAGTTCTCTAGTTGTAATCTAAGGGGGGCTAGCTTTGAGAATAGTTCGTTAAAGAATTCAAACTTTACAGGTGCGAATTGTGAAGAGGCAAATTTTGAAGGTGCAAAGGATTATTATATCGATCCTCATCATACAAATTTGAAGGATGCACAGTTTTCATTGCCTGAAGCGATAAGTTTATTTTCTGCGATGGAAATAAAAATAAGTTATTAAATCAAACTATATGCGTAAAATGAAAAAGCCTCTTATAAAAAGAGGCTTAATATATAAAGTGTTTATTATTCGCTATCTCCAACTTGTGATTGCATATAATTTTCAAGTCCAAGTTTATCAATCAGACCTTTTTGTGTTTCAAGCCAATCAACATGCTCTTCTTCGCTTGCTAGTATTTCTGTGAAAAGTTGTCTTGAGACGAAGTCTTTTTCTTCTTCACATAAGTCGATACACTCTTTAAGTACAGGTAGAGCTGCGTATTCTACTTGAAGGTCACAATCAATAACTTCTTCAACATTTTGACCAATATTGATCTTATCTAGTTTTTGAAGATTTGGAAGGCCTTCTAGAAATAGGATTCTTTTAATGAGCTCATCAGCATGCTTCATCTCATCAATACTTGCGTTATATTCAAGACGTCCAAGTTTCTCTAGGCCCCAATCTTCAAGCATTCTAGCATGGAGAAAGTATTGATTAATGGCCGTTAGCTCTTTCGTGAGAACTGTGTTGAGTGCTTTTATGACTTTTTGATTACCTTTCATATGAGAGTCCTTTTTAAATTTAAATAAGTGTGAAATATTATAAATACATCAACTTATCTATTCTAATAGGGATAGGGAATCGTGTCCATAAAGTTCGATTGTGCTAATTTTATTTTGAAGGTCTTAGTTACTGATTGCCGTATTAGACTTTGGTGTAGAGGTGTTTTGGCCTGTTTTATTCTTAAGTTTTGAGTTGATTTTTGAAACAGCATCAAGAACACAGATTCCACAAGATGAGCCGATTCCTAATCTACTTAAAATCTCTTTTTCAGATTTTGAGTTGCTAGCAACCTTTTCAACCATTTCTTCTGTTATTCCGTTACAAATACATACGTACATCGTTCGTATCTCCTGCTGTTTAGATTATACAGTAAAAGTTTTGATAATCAAACAATAACTTTATCGGTGATACAAGTGTTTTACTTTAGAGTCATAAGTTATTGTAAATATTGCAACTTTATTCCCTCAATAATGGCCTTGGCGACGTTTATATTTGAATATTTTTCAAAAGTCTCAAATCCTGGGCAGGTATTAAGCTCTAAAATGACAGATGGTGCTTCTTTTGAAGACGCGATATCTAGTGCATAAAATGGAAGATTGATGAGTTTCTTTGTTCTTTGGACTAATTCAACTAATTCAGGGTTATCGAGATCATCAGTTTTTAATATATCAATTTTCGATGAGTCTGCTTTCAAAATTCGTGTGTTCTTGGCGGTCTTTTTCATGATGCCAATGATATTTCCAAAGAGGATTAAAAACCTAAACTCATGAGTCTTTGGGTATTCTGGCTGCAAAACATAGCGCATATCGTTTATTTCATTCTTGATGTCTTTTAAGGAAGAGCGAATAATGATTCCAAGGCCTTGATTACTTCTATGAGGCTTAATAAAAAAGTCCTTGGAGGAATGACTTCTCATAAACTCACTAATTCTTTCTTCTTTAGTATCTAATAAATTCATTGTGGGTATCGTTCTAAGAGTGTGCTTATGATAGAAAAGGAATTGGCTCCATTTGCAACGAAAGGTTTGTATTTGAGTGATATCGCCAATTGTCATATGACCCACTTCTTGAAGATCTTTCATGACTTTAAGGTCCTTATCATCATATAGAATACCACTTATGCGGTTGTAGATAATTAAACTCTTAAGTGAGTCTTGAAGCTTATTAAGCTCAATTTGATCAACAGTGTTGTAGGGGTTTAAAGTCACAAGCTCACAGCATTCTTCTTTAAGCCTTTTAATTGAATAAGTATTTGAATTTGTGCACAGTGTGATAATATCCATTAAATTTAACTTTCAAACAATGAAAAAGCCNATANAGACTTGTATAATTAGATNTAGATAGACATNTTGNATAGANCAAGTATTTTTCGCTTTTATCTATCCTTTATGTTTATTAATTAATATAATACTCGAAAATTATACAGGTATTAATATGAATTTTGCTTTTCTATCATTTATTTTCTTATTGATGATTTCTTGTTCTCAAGTTTCTAAAACTTTAGATGAGGCGAGTGAGAAGTTAAGTTTTTTTGATAGTGAACAAAAATCAAAAACATCTGATTCAAAAGATGAAAATAGAGAGAAGTCATCTAGCGAAAAGAGCGTAGAAAAAATTGAAGAGAAAAAAGAGCCTAAGCCTTATGTCGATCGTAAATTTACGAAGGTTACAAATACCAAAGCAGTTTCAAATTATTGTAAAAAGATAAATGATAAATTTCTACATTGGGGCTGGGGCCTTAGTCGTTGTGATTCTTTTAAGTGGCATCATGTAAGAGATTCATATCTTGGCGATCCTTTAATTTGGGCGACTTTTGGTGATGAGAAAAAAAGTAAGGAAAAACCAATGAATGTGACCATGATTCTTTGTGGTGTGCATGGAGATGAGATTACTCCAATTAAGTTTTGCTTTGATATTTTACATCACCTCTATAAACTTGAACCAAATACTAATGATAAGAAAAATTTTGATGATAATTTGATTGTAGTAGCTCCTATTGCCAATCCCGATTCTTTCTTTAGATCAAGACCTACAAGAACTAATTATAGGGGAGTCGATATCAATAGAAATTTTCCTACAAAAGATTGGAATGAAAAAGCACTTAAGCTTTGGAAGTCATGGTATAGAAGCGATAAGAGACGCTTTCCTGGAAATAAACCTCTTTCTGAGCAGGAAACATATTTTCAAGTTAATCTTATAAAGAGATATAAGCCTGATAGAATTATTTCTGTTCATGCTCCACTGACAATTCTTGATTATGATGGGCCTAGTGTAACTCATAGTGATCATCGCCATCATGAAGTTGCTCTTTCAGCAAAACATTTATTGGTACAGATGAGCAAAAAAGCTCAGGACTATCGAATTAAGAATTATCCATTCTTTCCTGGTAGCTTAGGAAATTATGCCGGTAATGAAAGAAATATTCCAACATATACTTTAGAGCTTCCAACTTCAGATAATAGAAATCATAAGAAGTATTGGAATATGTTTAAAAGCTCAATTGATTACGCAATGTTTTCAAGTAATAAAGACAACAAAATTGTATCTTTTAAAGAGAAGATTCCTTCAAGTTCTACTGAAGATAAAAAAGTAGAACAATCCAATTAATCCATTTCTGGAGAATTTATGAGCGAGCCAGTTTTTCAAAATCTAAACTTTGAGAGTGTTCAAAATTCATTTATGGAAATAGAACATATAAAGTCGATTATTAAGAATAAGATTCATCTTCTAGGCTTTGGCTTTGATGGAAGCGCTTGCTTTAGAAAGGGGACGAGAAATGGTCCTAATGCCTTTAGAGATATCTCTTATGGAATTGAGACTTATTCACCTTATTTAGATAGGGATATTGAAACGATAGAAAAAGATATTGTTGATCTTGGTAATTTATTTGTGTCTGATCAAAGTGAGAGATCGTGGCATGAGGCTACTAATTATTTAATAGATGTCTTTGGTAAAGTTCCACTGAGAGAAAAGAATGTAAAACTCATTACTCTTGGTGGTGAACATTCTATTTCTTATGGACCTATTAAGACTTATCTCGAAGAATATGAAGACTTAATTATCATCCATCTTGATGCTCATGCAGATTTGAGAGATGGGTTTGAAGGGTATCATTATTCACATGCTTCAATTATTAGAAGATCACTCGATCACTTTAAAAAGGGGCATGAACTCATTCAATACGGTATAAGGTCTGGAACCAAGGAAGAATATGACTATATGAAAAGTCATCAGACTTTGAAGACTAGTCGAAAAGAGTTTTTGGACTCTGTGAATGCAATTGATAATCAAAGACCCATTTATCTCACTTGTGATCTAGATTACTTCGACCCATCTTTTTTCCCTGGAACAGGGACACCTGAACCTGGTGGAGAGGATTTTCATTCTTTTATCTCCTTAATGAAAATTCTTAAAGACAAAAACTTTGTTGGTGCTGACCTTGTAGAACTTGCTCCTGAGATTGATTCAACAGGAAATAGCTCTGTTTTTGCAGCAAAGGTTTTAAGGGAAACAATACTAGCAATGCATAAGGAAAAGCGATGACGTGGACAATAAAAAATTCTGAAGATCTGTATAAAATTAAAGGATGGGGTAACTCATACTTTAAGGTTAATGATAAAGGTCATCTTGCTGTAGGTCCTAATCCTGAAGATGAGAATGTCCTTATTGATATTGTAGATATTATTGAAGAACTTAAGTCTGAAAATGTAAGCTTCCCAGTTGTTCTAAGATTTCATGATATTTTAAGAGCGCAGGTAAGAAAGTTAAATAACGTTTTCAATCATCATATTGAAACCTCTGGTTATAAAGGTTCTTTTAAGGGAGTGTATCCTATAAAAGTAAACCAGATGAGAGAAGTTGTTGAAGAAATTGTTGATGCTGGTGAAGAGTTTAATTACGGGTTAGAAGCCGGTTCAAAGGCTGAGTTGATGGCAGTGCTTGCATATAATCAAAATAAAGATGGCCTTACAATTCTTAATGGTTATAAAGATGAAGACTACTTAAGGTTGGCCCTTCTTGGTCGAAGACTACAAAGAAAAGTCATCATTGTTATCGAAAAATTTAGCGAAATAAAAAAAGTTATAGATATTTTTAAAAATACTGGAGTCATGCCACTTCTTGGAGTTCGTTCAAAGATGACTGTGAAAGGCCGTGGGAAGTGGGAGTCATCAAGTGGTGAAAGAGCAAAGTTTGGTCTATCTATAAGTGAAATTGTGAAAGCAGTCTATTATTTAAAAGATAATGATATGCTCCATTGTTTAAAACTTCTTCATTTTCATATAGGTTCTCAAATTACTGATATTCAGGCCATTAAAGAAGCTATCAGTGAAGGTTCAAGGCTTTTTTGTGAACTTTCAAAAATGGGGGCATCTCTTGAATACTTTGATGTCGGTGGAGGCCTTGGCGTTGATTATGATGGAACTGCATCTATGAATGACTCATCTATTAATTATAAATTAGATGAGTATGTCGCTGATGTTGTTTATGGAATTATGCAAGCATGTGATCAAGAGGGAATAGAGCATCCTTCTATTGTCACAGAGAGTGGCCGTGCTCTTACTGCTCATCACAGTTGTGTTATCACAAATATTATAGGTGAAATTGATAATACAAAAAATATTTTAGATGAGGTCGAAAATACTAAAAGTGATCATTTTATCATAAAGAATATTAAAGAATTAGAAAAAGAGTTAAAAGCAGACTCTAATTTACAAGAAGCATACAATGACGTTGTTAAGTATAAGAGTGATGCTTTTGATGGTTTTAAGCTTGGATTATTTAACCTTGAAGAGCTTGCTCTTGTGGAGTCAATCTATTGGCGTGTCTTAAAAAATATAAAAAGTTATCTTGAACAAAAAGAAATTTTTTCAGATCTATACTATGAGTTAGGTGAGCACCTTTCTTCTCAATATCTAAGTAATATGTCAGTCTTTCAATCAGCTGCAGACAGTTGGGCGATTGACCAGATCCTTCCGATTGTGCCAATTCAGAGACTTAATGAAGAGCCTCTCGTTAAGTGTTCTTTAGTTGATATCACTTGCGATAGTGATGGAAAGATAGATAAGTTTATAAATGAAGATGGTGACATCGAGAAAAATTTAAAGCTTCATCACTTAAATGGAGAAGACTACTTCATTGGTGTTTTTC
>NZAF01000028.1 GCA_002686115.1 Halobacteriovorax sp.
TTTTCATTTTATCTTAGAGATCTCTTATTAAGACGAGATTCTTGAACTTTTTCTCCAAGCTTACGATCAACCCATATAAACTTTGATTTCTTCTTACTCTGTAAGTTTGACATTAAAACTTCAGAAGCTCTGTAAAATGATTTACCACCAACTTTATACTGCTTAAAACCGCTAAATGTTGCTGTTTTATAAAGTTCATCTCTTTTATTAAAATAATTATTTCGAATAGATGTTAACATCTTTTTTGAAACGTGAAGTTCTACTTTACTATAATTTGACTTCTGCTTTGGATAACGCTCTAGAACCCAAACATCTTGGCCATCAATCTTTGAATCTTTAATGAACTTGTACTTATATTTCTCAATGGTTTGAGCTGTTAAATCAGCATATGAAAATTCACTTCCCATAAACGATGAGCCACGAGTACGTGAATTAATCCTTTTTACTCTTTTAAGTGATGGTAAGAAAAGCCATTGATCATCATCTTCTCCTTCACTTCGATAAGACCAAGTAAGAAGTTTTGTCCCGTTTACATCTTCAGGTTTTTCAAAAGTCATTAACCCTTTTATAACATCATCTTTTTCAAGATTCACACCCTTCATTTCACGCTCAAGGTTTTTGCCGACAGGGTCGATGAGAACAAGCTTCATTTGTGAAACCTCAGATTTGTATCCTTTATTCGCTTCATCCATTTTCTTAGCGATCTCTAATCCTTTATCAAAATTAGCATAAGCAAATGAGCTAAAGAGATATGCAATGATGAATGTTAATTTCACTTATTGACTCCTACCATATAAATTTAGAGGTGTTGTTACACTAACTTGTCCCCCACCCTTTGGAGATGGGAATCTTATTGTTCTTAGGTGTGATATCACACAACTTGTCACAGACCTAGGCAACTTACTATCTACAGACTTTGAATTAGCATTAACGACATTACCTCTTGCACCAATCGTAAACTCCATTATCATAACACCAGCAACTGCCTGATTGGAAGTATCCAATGCACGTTGATAACAATATCTAAATTGAGGTACATTTTCTAAAAGAATTCTCATAATATCATTTCTATCAATTGAACCCAATATGACTTCTCTAAATGGCATCCCTGCAACATACACTTTCTTTGATTGAACGAGCCCACTCGTCCCTTTACTCGATTCAACCTTTCCAGAAGCACTACCTTCCAGCGATCCTGTACTCTTAGACACACTGGCCGTTTTTACTCTAGCAGAGTCATCAATTGATAATTCAACTCCATCGTCAAAGCTTTCTTTCGCATTGAGGCTACCTGCACTTGCTGCCAAACTTCCACCTTTTGCCATTAAGCTAGAGATAGAAGAGCTGAAATCTGCTGACTTATATACATCCACTTTTCCTCTTCTCTTAGTTGGTCCTTTAGATTTAGCAATTCGTTTTGAATTATTTGTCTTTGTTCGACGATTTGTTCTTTTGGGAGCCGATCTTTTAACAACCTTATTTTTGTTTGTAGGTCCTTTCTTAGGTGGAGCCTTTTTCGCTATTTTGTTTGTTTTTGCTTTTTTCACACCAGACTTAGGTGCTTCAGGCTGCTTCTTAACATCTTTCTTAGTAACTTGCGGTGTTTTTGGCGCAGTTTGTTTTTTCTTCTTTTCAACTCTTTTTGTTACTTGTTCTTTTCTTTTGGATATTCGAAGCTTTTTTGGTTTATAAATAATTTTGGCAAGCCTCTCAGGCACCTTTTCTTTTTCTAACTCAGGATCAACTTCATAATTTGTAATACCTGCGATAACAAGAGAAAAGATAAATAAAATTAACAACAAGTACTTTTTAAACTCACCATCTCTTCTAAGTAATGGTGCAGCCTTTACTTGCGGTGGAGCCTCATCACCACGTACAAATATCTTAAGATTTTCCATCTCAAAAAGGTGAATATCCTCTTTTCCTAGTAACGACTTATCACTTGCACCACTTGCATTATCTGCATACTTTAAATGCTTAAATCCATTTAAAGAATTTACAAATACTTCTCCGCCTTTGATCTCAACAAACGGAACTTTTTCATTTAAGCCCAGGTATGGCAGTTCAATATCATGTGAAAAGCCAACTCTTCTTCCAACAAGATGATACACACCATCTTTTTCTGGTAAAAAGTCTACTGAGAAGATTTTCTCATTAAAAAGAATAATAATTTCAGCAGCTCTCTTATTAACTTCATACTTAAATATTGGATAAATTGTACCTTCATCCTCAAAAATATATTCTGAAAATTCTAAATCAGGGTCTTTACTTAAAGGATAGTTATCATTGTAGGTATCCTCTTTACTGCTACTCGAATTAATTTCTTTTCGTGGAGCACTCTTAGGTAATTTTGGCTTTTTATATTCTGTCCTCAATGATTTTGGTACATCAGGTGTCGACTCTCTTTCACCAAATGAAAAATTATACTTCCCAATACTTATAACATCACCAGGCGAGATTTTTTGAGATACAACCTCTTCATTATTAACGAGTATCTTAGAGTCGGGATTTAAAGAGTATACATTTATATCTGAGTCATTAAACTCTATTAAACAATGTATTGCTGAAATAGAAGAACTTTTAATCTGAAGATCAGCAGTATCACTTGAGCCAATAATAATTCTTTTTTTCTTAGGTAAAGAAAACTTCTTATCGCCAAGTCCTAATTGAAATGTTTTATTTGCTTGCACATTTTCTCCTAACGTATTCTCTCTAAGCCCTTCATCATCTCAAAATTAAAATTTGGCTTACTAGGTAGTCTGTTTTTAAATTTTTTCAAATAACGTCTAGAGATCGTTACTTCCCCCGGTGCTCCAAGATCACCTTCAACACTTATCTCTCCAAGATTAATTTTTTCAAACTTTTTGTACTTATAAACAATCTTAGATTTTTTTTGTGGATAGGCATTAAATGCAAACACCAACAAAATAAAAATGCTAAAAAAACTAAAGGTTTTTGATTTTTTCATAAACATCTCTTTCTCTTGTACTCAGTCCAGAACTTTCTAAATAATTAGCAATAGAATTGGCCTTATCTGACTTTAATAACTTATAAGCAAAAAATAGTGCTAATCCGCCCTTCTTAGATCTTAAAACACTATCATCTAATTTATTTAAATGTGAAATAGCGCCATTTCCATTACCTCTAAAGAGGTCGACATAGGCCATTGAAAGATAAATATCCTTATCACGAATATTAATACCTCTTTTTAGATTTCTTAAGAATGTTTCGGCCTTATCAAGTAATCCATATCTTATATATAGATTTGCTAAGTTAAACTTTGGAGTTTTTGCCGTTCTATCTAAGATAAGTGCCTGTTCAAAAGCAGCTTGAGCCTTTTTATCTTTTGACTCGAGTAGATAAACAACTCCAAGGTTATTAATTGAAGGTATAAACTTTTTATCAAGCATCAATGCTCTTCTATAAAAAACTTTTGCCTTCTTTAAGTTTCTTTGTAAGTAGTAACATGAACCAATTTGGTTCCAATAAGATGGATTCGTTTTATAGTTATCATATACAGCAGCGGAGTGCTTAAAAGCATTATCAAAATCTCCTTGATAACAAAGGTAAACAATTTTAGAAAGCTTATCCTTAGGATCTAAATTTCCCTGACTAATCTTTTGCAAAGACTCATCGCTCAGAGCATCTTGAACTAAATCACCAATATCATGGTAGTCAAACTTATCATTATATCGAATTTTTCTCTTTGGTTTAAAGTCATCATTTGAGACTCCACGTAGTTGCTCTTCAAGCCATTTTGCGTCATCATCATGTATGTCTCCTTTAGAATTCGAAGCACATGAAGACAGAAGAAAATAAACACCGACTAAAAGTAAAATACTTTTCATTATTTACCTCTCCTATCCATAATTACCCAATCATTAAATGGAATAAATCCTATAGACTTTCTCACATATTCACCGTAATCGTTCACAAGAATTGTGTTCTTATTAACTTCACTTTTTAATTCACCTTTAAACTGTGTAACTTTTTGGAGAATTGGATTAACAACACCCCTCATTCCATTCTTAAAACTTTTGATATATGCAGCGTCTTTACCTGGAGGAGTAAATGAATTCACCTGATTGGCCAAACTCTCATAAGCATCAATAAGTAATTTATATGTACCAACAACACCTTCTCCAGAGCCAATTTTAATGATTGAAATCGACTTATTTGTAATATCAGTTATTAGCTTAAATTTTTGCTGAAGAGTTGCATTATATACATTCTCAGGAAACTTCAATGGAATTGACTTGAATTGATCAACATCTCTTTTAAGCTGTTCTATCTGTGTACTTGCAACTTCATCAAGAGCACTTACTGGTACCTTATTTTTGTTTCTTGCTTTTGAATATAAAAACATTATGTCTTTACGAAGAAAGTCAGGAACTGGCATTCCCTTAATGAGATAAAGATTTCTCAATTTTCCTGCACTTTCTAATCTAGAATAAATATCGCTGTGATTTCGTTTATAATGTTCAACGGCCATATTTATATTCTTAGTGTCTAAGTAGTGATCAAGAATTTTTTCATTAATAGACTTTGCAACAGTCTTTTTGTAACGACATTTACTAAGTTGTCTCATGGCAAAGCTTTCTATCGGCTGTATATTTTCGTAATGACTACTTCCCATAACAACATAGTTTTCTAAAACAGACTCTTTAATTGAGTTTGATACGCTACAAACCTTATTTAAATATACTTCAGTAATTTTAATACCGCGTTCAAAGTTTTGACGTAAAAAGATATCTGTAATGATTAGCTTGATAGAACTTGATTGTTTGCTAACTTCTGAGACACTCATTTCTGAGATCGCCCTATTTAACCAGAGATACATGAACTCACTATTACCTAATTCATAAAATAAGACAGCTATATTATAGGCCGAATTACTCTTAGCCTCTTTAGAGGTTTCCTTTGAACTATATAGTCTTACATATCCTCTAAGTGCCGCTAACTTATCTCCTTTATTTCGATAAGTTTCAACTCCAGACATTTGAGTTGTAAGGATGATATTATTGAGTTTTTTTACAAATTGTTGGGTAAGGTTGATACTACTTTGCTTTAATTCTTTAGAGAAGTTTACAACACCTTGTGCATTGTTGGCCTTCTTATAATTATCAACGACTCGACCAATCATTGCTTCAATCTTCCCAATTGATCTTGGAAAAAACTTAGCGTACTGAAACATGACCTTTTTACCATTTTCGATATCATTAACCTCATCAATATAGAATGAAAAAAGTTTTTCTCCAGCACGTCCCTTTTTCTTAATATCATTAGTGGTTTTTATGAAGGTAGCATAGACAGGCGCAAAATATTTGAGCCTTATTGACTTTGGAAGTGATCTGGAATCGACAACCGTTAACATACTCTCAACTGATCTCATATAAAACTTAGAATTTGTGTTATTAAGTTCAATAACAGCTCTGTATTGCTCTAGTGCTTTTTCATAAAGTTTACCGGCATAGTAACTTTCTGCTGCATAGAAGTATGACTTCTCTCTTAAGCTTGGGTCATGTTTTGAAGCTATAAGGTATAATTCACCTGCATATTTGGCCATTGCCCTTAAAACCTTTGGACGATTTCTATTTGAACTTTCACCAAGCTTCTTTTGTAGAACTGCTGCACGTTTAGAAATTAAGAATAAGACTTCTTTTCTATCATCCTCACCCATTTTGATAGATAATGATTCTTTCGCTCGTTTATAAAAAGCACCGTTATTATTGTATTTGTCATGAATTGCAAGTATCTCTATTAGAGATTTCACTTTGTAATTTTGGTCACTCATTAGATATGCACTATTAAACATATTTAGTGCTTTTGTATATTTCTGCTTACCTTTTAAAAATATACCCATTTCAAAGAAGTTCTTTGCAGTGTCACCACCAATTTTAGTATAAAAGCTTTTTGCTGTTTTTAGTTTTCCTTGATCTGTATAGAAATAACCTAAATCTCTTTGTGCAAGATCTTTTTTATTAACATACTTAGAATTTTCACTCAGTCTCCAGACTTCTTTCATCTGTCTTTCGGCGGTTATCCTCTTTCCCACTCTATAGTTTGACCAAGCTAAGTTATATAGGTAACGCGTATACCATTTATCATTCTTAAAATTTGAGATAACTCGATTATAATGCTTTCTCGATCTTTGATAGTCTCCATCACCATAGAATATATCTGCTATTGCAATATTTGAGTTATTATACGCACTTGAGTTTTTACGTGAAAGCTTAATTGACCTATTTAATAACTTTTTAGCATTTTTTAAATTCCCATTCTCTTTTTCATTAAATGCTAAAATATAATAAACTTCTCCAATATCTTTAAAATTTTTGTATTTTTTAATGATTGCATAGCCCGTCTCTTGGGCCTTTTTAAAATATGCCTTTGATTTAGCATAGAACTTATTTTTATTAATTCTCTGTCTTTGTTTTATCGATAATTTAAAAAAGTCTTCATTTTCTTGGTCTCTAAGAATACGACCTTTCTCTAGATAAGCTTCAGCTATTCTTAATAGAATCACAGGGTCCCTATTACCACTTACTCTTGAAAGTCTTGAAAGCTCACTAATCTGTTCGTCAATAACTCGAACAAGTTGTTGTCTTCTTGTTGAGAGATTGGCGAGAACTGAAAATGTTAATAAAAATATTACTAATAATCTCATTGCTAATTACACTCCGATCTTAATGCAAAAACATAATCACCCAACTCGTCTGCCCAAAACTCGCCATTAAAGTTCCAGAAGTACTGTTTTTGAGTTTTTTGGAGGTATGCGATATCTCCTCGTTTTCCAAAATCTTGTACTCCCGAGTATAAACGGTCTTTCTTCTTGGCCAAGATTTCTAATTTCAAGTAACTCATACTCGCAAAAGACTTTGTTAAATGAGAGTAGGCAATTTTAAATGTTCTTTTTACGTAAGACCCAATAAGCTTTTGCTGAAGAGTAAGTGAGTCTTTAAGATTTGTTGTTAAAACTTTTCTTAAAGGAGTATGCCCAACACGTCTGACAAGATCAATCTCCCCCTTACCTCTTTTGTAACTATCCATAAGATTTAAAAAGGCTGGATCTTTTAAGACACTATCTAAGAGAGAATTTACAATAGCTGAGTCTGATTTTTTCCCCTGCGTATAAGATACTGCAATATTAAAGTAGTAGTTAAGATCGTTTCTTCTTCTATTAACAACTCTACCTAATCCCCTTGTCTCTTTTTCATACTTTCTATAGTAATTTTCAATAACACGTGATGCATCGTTATAAAGACAGAGCTGAAAAAAGGATAATGCATTTAAGACATCAACTTCAGGATTGAAAACATAACTTAGTACAGGTGATCTATATGTTACAAGTTTTCCAAGAGTTCTATTATAATCACCCTTATAATAACTATTCCATGCTTCTTCAAAAAGAAGTTCTGGCCAAATCAGAGAGCTCTTTTCAACATCCAAGAATGCAAGGTCTGCATTTAAATAATCTTTAGCTGCATAATATGCCCTCGCTATTCCTGCACTACAATAGTCCCTATTAATAATAAGCTGTCTTTGTCTTTGTGCAGAAGGAGAATCTGACAATGCTGAAGTAGATAAACTCACACATTTTTTAAATTCATTAATACTATCTACATAATTTCTCTCAATTGAATAAATCATACCTAATAAGTGAGATGCAAATGGTCTCATTGGATGATCTTTTTCAATATTCGAAGTTAAAATTGTTCTTGCTTCACTTAACTTTCTTTTTCTTAGAAGTTTTTTTGCTAATATATATTTAATTGTTGGTGAATTTGAACGACTCAGATATTTCTCTGGTAATAAAACGAATTGCCTATCACCAACTTTCTCAATCACTTCATCAATAAGTCGATCAAAATTAGCATTCTTAACTGTACCAGATGTAACAAGATACTCTTTTAAATAGGGAACTGATGTATGATAAAGATTTTTATCAATTAAACTCTTAATTATTCCTGGGTAATACTCAACTCTATTACTTCTAACTAACTTATTCCATATGTCACTATCTGCATATGTTGAGTTTATTAAAAATAGAAGAGTTACTAATAATTTTTTCATACCCTTCTCCCTTATAGGTCATAAACCAAAGATGCGACTAAATCATAATTTGAATATATATAATCCTCTGGATTTAGTTTTCTCGCTTGTAATGCCTCATAGTGAATGGCATTTAAATCTAGTCGAATTGACCATGAAGTATTCACGAAGAACTTAGCTCCTACGTTCCACATGATACCTGTATGAGTCTCTTGTGTTTCGTCAGCAAAAGGATTGTCACTTACAAATTGTTCTCTATTATTTGTTTCAGTAATCGTTGCTAGACCTAAACCAAACAAAAAGTCGACATAGATGATTTTATTAAAGGAATTAATTTTACTATAAAATGGAGACCACATGAACATCGCCCCATAATAATTATCTACAATTCTTCTAAAAGGAACTGTACCACCACCACTTGCACCTGATGACCTCACGGATTTAGCGGCCTCATTCTCCTCTCCGGAGTTCATAGAATATACAAGTTCAAATCCATAATCTTCAGAAAAGAAATATCCTGCTCTTGCCTGCAAAGCTGTTGCATCAACAAAAGATCCAGATGTGGTCATTCCATATCCACCCTGAATATAGAAACGATTTACTTTTCTAAATTTTCTATTTTGTAGAACATACACTTCTTTATCTTTATCAAGCCAAGTAAAGTCATAAAGGTCTGTTTCTAAAGCTAGCGCATAAAATGATAATGTCGAAATAAGTAAAAATTGAAATACTCTTTTTAAAAATGTCATAGTTACATCCGAGATAAAAGTTCTTTTACCTCTAATGTTAACATTTCAATTAGTTACTGGGTGTTGGATGGCACAAATTTCCATAAAGGCATGACTGACAATGAGAGAGTTCCCGAGTCGTAAGGTCTGATAAAGTTACCCAATATTGATAGAGCTTTTCTTTAATTTCTGAGACTTTAATATGAGTAGACACAATTTCTTTTTGATCAATCAAAACAAGTGCTAGCTCTACACTGTCATTCATTTCATATTTTAATGAATGAAGTCCATATGCATATGTTAATAACTGATAAAAATACTGTCTCTTATCATCTTCGTCACAAGTTCCTGTTTTAAAATCCCAAATTTTAGTAACTTTATTATTTTCAAGAATAAAAAGGTCAGGAATACCTGTCACCATTTGTCCAAAAAAAGAAAACTTAATTTCCTTTTCACTCACTAGAATATTATGAGCTTGCTTCTCTTGATCTATAAGATCTTTAACAAACTCAAAACTTTGGAGATCTGAAACTTGAACATTACTCCCCTTAATATAACTCTCTATTTCATAATGAATTCGTGAACCTCTATCCGCATCAGAGACCCCAACTCTCTTGTTATAGTTTATTTCATGATCTTTATAAAAACCTTCTAAATCTTCATCTAGCTTCAATATCTGAGAGAAGTAAAACTTCTTAGAGCAAAGAGCAATTAATGATAATTTAGTCACAGATAACTCAGATACTAGACCTAAATCTATTTTTGTCTTTTGAGTTTTTATTCCTAAATTATCAATGAAATAAAGTGGAGCATTAGACTTCTTGTATTGTCCTTGATCAATAGTGTCTTCAAGTCTTTGTGAAGTCACATTCTCTCGATATAGTCTTAATGCCTGGATCCATGAGTCTTTACCATCGGCTTGTGCTTTTCCATGAGCACTAATATCAACCCACATTATTCTTTCGACGGCCCGAGTACAGGCCACATACAATAATCTTTTTGACTCTGAAAAGTCCTTATGATCATTTAATAATTGCTCATAAATATAGTTAGGTGATTTATAAAGCTTTTTGCGACTATGATTTGGTGTCCACCTAAAAGATGATGGTAATTTTCCTACAACTTCAGAGATTGGTAATTTTCTGCCGTTATTATGAACACCACCAAGAATCACATTCTTAAATTGTAATCCTTTAGAGGCGTGTGCTGTCATAATAAAAACTTTTGGGTTATTCAGATAACTAAATCTTGTACTATAAGACTTAGACTCAATACCTTTTAGATAAACCCAGATCTCACTTAAATTATCTAAGCAAGTGTCACAAATATCTTCAATTCTTTTAAGGTTATTTTGATATGATGAATTCGCCACACCTTTTGAGTAGAGAAACTTAACAAAAGAATAGTAGATTCCAAGCTGGTCACAATCTTTTACAAAGTGATCTAAGGAACGATTCTCAAGGGATAGCTTTAACTCAAAATGAGTCAATACCCCTTGAAGATAAAAATTAAAGTAATCATATAGTTTTTGTTCGTCACTTCTGTTTTCTTTCACCTTTATTAAATAGTCGATGATTGCCTTAAAAATTACAAGAATAGGGTCATCTGAATAAGGTATCTTAACTTGTGCTTGAAAAGGTATTTTCTCACTTATTAAAACAGCAATAAGATCTTTACTTGGTTTAAGGTTTTTATAAAGAACGCAAGTCTCTTCATTGTTCCACTCTTTGATCTGAGAGACCATGGCCAGAGCTTCATACATCGAATAATGAGTGGCAGATAGTCTTTTAGGGACTTCTTCATCTTCAAGATTAATTAGAATATTCTTAATTTCACCAAGACCAGAGTCTTTAGAGTCTGGAAAAGTTTGATAATCAACGGGCACTGAGAATGAATCATCCCCTTCAAAACCTTTTCCAAGAGAAAAAATAAATTCAAAGAACTTATTATTGTAATTAATAACATGCTCTTCAGAGCGATAATTATTACTTAAATATAAGTTCTGTGGAATATTGGCTTCTGTTTCATTAAAAACCCCTAACTCTCCCCCTCGAAACCCATAAATGGCCTGTTTTCGATCTCCTACACAAAATATTTTGGCAAAATCATTTTTAGAGATTTTCTTTAAAATATCAAATTGAATCCAAGAGGTATCTTGATACTCATCAACAATAAAATAGTCATATTGTGAACTAATTGCTTCTACAACGTCTTCATGATGGAGATCTTTATAAACTAAGTACTCTAAATCTGAAAAAGAACACTCTTCTGAAAAGTAGTATTGTTTTTCAATGTATTTAAAAAGCTCTAGAAGATAATTTTGCCATTTTAAAAATGCGCTATTTTCATTTTTATAGATGAGTAAATCTTCAAGATTTTTCTTAGAAAATTCCTTAAGCTTTTTCGCCTCTTCAACGTATTCTTTGTAAATAGGGTCTATTTTTTTAGAAACCACTAACCTTCCAACTGAGGCAAATAAGTCACTTATCTTCTCCAAATTATCAATGCTTGGATCGCTCTCTTTAATACCATTTAATCCACTTAATAGGAGAAACCATGGTTTATCATGAAATTCATTAACCGATGTTAAATCGTATTTTAGATTCCAGAAGCTTTTCATATCGAGAAGTTCAAAGACTTCTTTAAAATACTTTTTCTCGTCAAAGGTATTTTCAATTGATTTTTTTGTCCATTCGTCCCTTAGCTCAGGAGAAGTGAAGATTGAAAACATCGAATGAATAATATGCGACGCATTTTTTATGATAATTTCTTCATCTATATCATTTTGCTCGAACCACTCAAGAGCAAGAGCTTCAATTTTTCTCTTAATTTGGTTTTCATCAACTAATCTCATATTTGTAGGTGCTTTAATAAGACCTTGTCTGATTAGCTTCATACAAAAACCATGTATCGTAGTGATTGTTAAAGCTCCCAATGAGTTCTTAATGACATCTGGTCTAGATGGAAAGTTTTCAAAACGCATAAGTACACGATTTCTAATTTCTCCCGCAGCATCATTAGTAAATGTCATCAATACGATTTTATTTAAATACGATTTTAATTTCTTTGAAAACTCTAAGTCAGTGAGCTCTTTATTATTTTCTACAAATGCAGATACAAGATAATGAACATGTTCAACAAGTACATAAGTCTTACCTGAACCCGCCCCAGCATTTAAAAGGACTCCCCCATTATGCTCTATCGCAACTTTTTGTTCTTTATTTGGAGATCTCAATTGTCCCCCCTTGTACAAACAGAATTCGCTACGCAAAAGTCGCAAACTTTTAAGTCAATTGGCGTCGCCAAGTAATGCTGATCTTCATTCATTTTTTCTATCGTTGTCTCTTCTAATTTATCATAGTCATTCATCATGTCAGAAAGCTCACTTTTAAACTGATGAACCTTTAACCCATCAAAGAGTCTCTCTACCCAAATTTCATCACCCAGCGTATATATCAATGAATCATCAAAGACCGATAAACTTATATAGCCCATACCGATGAGATTATGATTTTTTAGCTTTACTCTTTTTAGATAAAACCACATCTGAACTTTTGACAAGCTTTCAAAATCTTTCTTACTAGGTACTCCAAACGAAGAGCGTTTAAAATCGATAACGACAATCTTTCCCCCGACTTCAACAATGAGATCAATTCGTCCATTTACGCTATCGTCTACTAAGCTAAGATCATACTCAAATGTAAGTTTTGCACCAAAGTCTTTTTTTACTTCTATCAATCTCTGAGTGATAAAAGATGTATAGGCTATAATTTCTTCAAGCGCGGAATCGAAAGTTAACTTCGAAACATAAAGATTATTACTCTTGATTTCTTCACTTAGTATGTGACGAGCAAGTTCACGATGATTAACTTCCGAGTACTCAGTATTTTGCTCACAGTATTTTTCGATTAACAGGTGCTCTACAATCCCCTTAAGATCAGGTGTTATCGATGTCTCTGCTCTCACCAAGAGATTAATTCTATTAATATATTCATAGGCATATTTTCTGGGGCAATCAAGATAGGACTGTATTTTCGTTGCAGACATCTTCCCTAGAACTCCCCCCTCAGCAACTTCAACGATGGGAGCGACCTTCTTCATCTGAGTTTCTAATTCAAAAATCTCTAATTCAAAATTCTTAAGAATTCTTTCCCATTCAAAACTATCTTCAAAGGCGCCTTCTTCATAAATAAAAGATCCACCAGATTCAACAAAGTTTAATAAATCAGCTGCAATAACCATACTTTCAAATTTTTTATTTTGACTAGGTCCATAAGCACTGAAAACACTTAAGATGTCAGCTGAATAAGGGCTATTATCTCTGAGGCTCTTATCGCTTTCGTAATCAATGAAAAGAAATGAATGTGGACCAAAAGACTGCCCAAGAGAATCTCGACTTAAAAATCTCACGATGGGATCTTTTACCAGACTAACAATTGATGTTCTAGGTAAGTCTAGCCCAAGAACCTCTCTAACAATTAAAAGGTCTGACCAGCTAAGTTTTGTATTTGCATCAGAATATTCTGAAAATTTTAAAATTAACTTTCTGAGCTCACTTAGAACTTTAAATTCTCTCATGTGAGAATCACTTAAAAATGAGAATTGTTTCTTTTCTAAGTAAGTATCAATTTCAACTTGAGTATATTCTTCTGACCAATTAAAGTCCTTAAAGAGACTATTAAAAATCGATCTCACTACAATAGAAAAAATATCAATATTTGTTTTCGACTCTAAGTTATCTCTTAGAAAGGAAGAAGTTTGAGTTAGTTCAGCAGATTTATTAAAATCAATAAGTGTGTAACTTTCATCTTTTGGCACAATTAAATCTAAATACTCACTCAATCTACCTTTTGGTACTTGGTATGCTCTCACCTTGATTGAAGATGGCTCTTCATCAAACTTAAATTCATTCGTTGTTAACCATGTCGGCCAATCAAATGTATCTAAACCGTTAAATATTTCTTTGGATAGAGGTATAACAATATCTGATTTTTCAGAAATACTCTTAAGCATATCAATTTGAATAGAATTCAAATGATCAAAACCCCAAATAATGAATCCTTGATCTTGTGAACCAAGATAATTTGTACCAACAAGTTCATAAGACTTTTGTTCATCAATGACATTAGAGCTTTCAAAATACTGATAAAAGACCTGAAGTCCTAAGTAAGTCTCCTCTCCAATGTATTCTTTTATTTCCTCTGCAATAGCAAACTCAAGAGAGTAACTGCGTATCTCTGTAAATAAATCAAAACTATAACGAAAAGAGTTAAAGTCCTCACTTACTTTAAGTTTCCACAAAGTCCACAGCTCCATTAAAAGTTCGGACTTTGACTTTCGCTCTGCTTCTTCTTTTGGAAGGTTGTCTTTTATAAATTTAGATATCGTAATAGTTGAAATGTCGGCCATACCACTTGATGTGAAAATTTCACGTAAAATATCTGATTTAAGAGGACTTGGGGTTACGGCCGTCCAGTTCTTGTCCGTATCAAGCTCTTTATAAATAGAAGAAATATGATTATCAAAAGGTATAATTTTAAGCATCTTGACCTTAACACTCCTCAAGTCGTAATTTTCTTGATAGAAGTTCTACTCTCATGAAAAAGGATAACAAAATGTTAGTTGAAAGTCGCTTATTTAACTTTATTGATTCAAAAAATGGATTTGCCCTATCTTTTTTAGATGGCTCTAAAGTGATTAATGATCTTGCAATAATTCACGATGTCAAAAACGAAGGTTTTTTATTTTTTCGTGATGCAACGTTATCTTCTTTACAACTATTAAATTACTTAAAGCCTGGTGAGAGCATGGGATTTTTCGTAGACTCTGATAATCCATATTTTAGATTTAAGCTCGAGCTTAACTCTTCTGGTTTTATGAGAACTCTTCTATTGCCCGAAAACTTCGATGAATTACCGAAGATTTTTTCCGGCAAGGTCAGAATTGTAAAAATGTTCCCAAATAAAGCAACTCCGTATCAATCAATTCTTGAAGCAAAAGCGAAGAACTTTAATGATGTTGTAAACGATATTTTAAAAGATTCGTATCAATTAAAGTCGATCGTCACTCTGTCTGAAGAAAGTGACCAATCATACATGCTTTCTAAGTTACCAGATATAAATGTTGATAAGGAAAAAGTCGAAGATGGCATAAGCCTCGATGAATACCAAAAAAATATTCAAGATAAATTAAGTGAATTATTTAAGAAGGCAACAAGCGAGCCTGAAGAAATAACTAAAACAATCTCTGATTTAGGACTATCATTTCTTTCAAGCAAAGACATTACTTTTAAGTGTAATTGCTCAAGAGAAAGAATGCTTGGTGGTATCTTAAGCCTAACTGGCAACCATTCTATCGAAGACATCTTTGATGGTAAGGACTCACTTGAAGCTAAGTGTGACTACTGCAAAACAACGTACCTAATCACAAAGGATGAAATCAAAGGCGTGTAACCCACTGTATTCACGATTCTTATACTCTGAAATATCTTCAAAAGTCTTGAAGTATAGCAATTGAAAACCTAATGTGGCCTAGTTAAGGGGCCTAATGAAATTATTTTTCCTATTATTTATTTTAAGCGCATCAATCCATGCTAGCTCTATTGTCTGCTTTAAAGAGTTTGACGAAATTGAAGAAAACGAGATTACTATCTCAAAAGAGCTTAATGATGAGCAATGCATATATGATTTTATTTCTGGAGATCATAATATCTGCTTTAAAGGGGATGTTAGAGAAGTTGCCCTTATGATGGATAAGCTTGAGTATCATTGGGATAATTTAGGTTACATCATTAGAGATATAGAAGTAGTTTCCAAGAGAAAAAATCAGACAATTCATTATACGGGAATAGATCAGAAGAATTATTTTAGATTCAACTCTAAAATCTCGCGTTGTGAGAATGACAAAAATTAAAGATTTAAAAACTCTTTAAATGGAATTTCTAGCTCATTACTCTGCCAAAAAAATCGATTAAAAATATCATACGATGAATAAGTTCCACAGAAGTTTTCAGCTTGTGGTCCGTTTGCCCACACTGGAGAAACCATCGAACGCTCAAACCTTCTTAGATTAAGAGAACTCCTTCTCTTACTTCCTCTTAAAATTGGTTTCATAGAGTTAGCTCCGCTTAAAATAAATAGAACGTTCTGCTCTTCATCAACAATTTCATCAAAAGTTTTAGCAATAAAGATATTTAAATTTTTCATATACTCTAGAAAATCTTTTTTACGATTTTTCTTAATAAGGTTTATCAAAGTATAGTCAGTCATCATGACATATTTATTTTTAGACTTTTTAAGCTCTTCCCAAATCTTAAAGAAATTATTTTCTAAAGAAGAAAAACATTCACTCGTCTGACATGACCTATCAAAGAGTCGTTCACCATTTTTAACATCTAAGTTTTCTTGATAATGAAAAGTCCCTTTTTTTCTCGAGCTTTTCACAGAGGAAAATACAGCGATATCATTAAAGAAATCTTTATTACACTTAGTGGCCTCATCATAGACTGAGTCACCATATTCTATATAGGCACTCTTATAAGCAAATGGTTTAAGCTTGCTCCAAATTGGTATTGACTGGTATACATCACATTTCTTTTCAGAAACAGGCACTCCAGTCATCTGCGAAACAACTGATGTATTCATATCCATCGATATCTCAGTTAAATTATGAGACCATATACTACCGAAGCAACTAAACCTGTTTACCTCAAGTGACTTCCCACCTGAGACAAACTTCTCATCCATAAACAAGAATTGTTCTTCACTTAATCCCGGAATGATAAGGTGTATAATACCTGCAGGTGTAGAATTAAAGCTATGAGACTTTAGATTGATCGTTTTTGTCCTTGCGCAGGATACAATATAGAATAAAATAGAAACAACAATTATTTTTTGCACAAGATGCACCTAATTTTTTTATTATTCTCGACCAAAAAAGTCGGACAAGATAAAATAAAATATGATAATTACTTATACTTATCTAACATTATAACGATAAACTATTATATATATAAGATATTAATTTTACCACGTCACAAGGGAAAAAATTATGAATGAAGTTCTCGCAAATGAGGCAACGCGTGAGATTTTTTGGAATATTCCATTCTCATTTAAAGTTGTCATGTATGTCCTATTTTTCGCATCAATGGGTATTATGATTAAAGGCTTTTGGGATAAACTTATGTTTGTCACAAACGGCGAAGGTATTAAAGGAGTTAAAAAACTTCTTCCAGAAAAACTAAATTGGACAAGTTTTTTAAAGACTGCTCTTTTAACAGGAAAAGTTCCTCGATTTAAAGATGTTAAAGTCTTTCACGCTCTTATTTTTTGGGGTTTTGTCATTCTTTGGATTGCAACAGACCTTGTTGCTATTCATGCTGACACTCCTTTTAAAATCTACAAAGGACCTGTTTACATCATCGTCTCATTTCTAGCAGACATGGCAGGACTAATGGTTTTAGTCGGATTAGGTCTAGCTTATAAAAGAAGATATATCAATAAGCCTGAGTACTTAGAAGCAACTCAGCCAAAAAGAGAAATGTTCATGTATTTCATGCTGGCCGCTCTTGTTATTCTTGGTTACCTCATTGAAGGCGTGAGAATTATGGGTACGGGAATGCCTGGCAATGAAGCAACTTGGTCTCCTGTTGGTTGGATACTGGCATCTGTCTTTAATACATTTGGACTTGGTGATTACACTTGGGCAATGATTTACAGAACAATGTGGATGGTTCACATGATTAACACAATGGCATTTGTCGCCTCTATTGGTCATTCAAAGTTTTCACATATATTTATGCTTCCACTTGCTGCTCTTTTAACTCCTGCTAGAAGAGGTGCACTACTTGAGCCAATGGACTTCACTGATGAGAATGCTGAGACATTTGGTCTCGGTAAACTTTCAGAACTTACGATGAAAAATAAATTTGATCTTCTCACTTGTGTTGAGTGTGGAAGATGTACTCAAGTATGTCCTGCAAATGCTTCAGACAAGCCGCTTGATCCAAAAAAGATTATCACTAAAGCTAGAGACCTTGCATTTGAAACACAGGCCAAGGGTGAGGCAGATGCTGATTTCTGGGAAGCTGGAACATATAGCTCAGCAGAACTTGATTCATGTACGACTTGTGGTGCATGTATGGAAGAGTGTCCTGCAAATATCGAACACGTCGACATCATTATGGAGGCGAAGAGATATAAAGCTCTAACACTTGGTGATCTCCCTGCAGATGCTCAAACAGCGGTTCAAAAAGTACAAGTTAACGGAAACCCTTGGGGAATTTCTCAGGATGACCGTTTTAAATGGGCCGATGGACTTGAAGTTCCAGTTATTGAAGCTGGTAAGAAAGTTGATTTCTTATACTATGTTGGTTGTGCCGGCTCTTACGATGCTTCAAACCAAAAAGTTGTTAAAGATACAGTTATGCTACTTAAAAAAGCTGGTGTTAGCTTTGCCGTTATGGGTAAAACTGAAAAGTGTAATGGAGACCCGATTAGAAGATTTGGTGATGAGTACTCATTCTTTGAAATTGCCATCGAAAATATCGCTAATATGAGACAATATGACTTTGATAAAGTCGTGACTCACTGTCCTCACTGTCTTCATACCATTGGTAAAGAGTATGCTAAGTTTGATGATGGAGATTTTGAAACTCTTCACCATACTGAGCTTCTAGCTGAACTTCTTAAAACTGGTAAACTTAAGCCTGAGAAAAAGGTTAATGAAGAACTTACATTCCACGATCCATGCTACCTTGGTCGTCACCATGGAGAATATAATGCTCCTAGAGAGATTCTTAAAGCAGCTGGTGCTGACATTAAGGAGATGGAAAAGTCTAAAGATACAGCTCTTTGCTGTGGAATGGGCGGTGGAAACATGTGGTACGAGATCGAAGAAGGTGGCCACATGGTTGACAACAGACTTCAACATGTTGGAGAGACTGTAGGAGCAAAAGAGACTCCAAAGTTGGCGACTTCATGTTCTTTTTGTATGATTAACTTTAAGGGTGGAATTAGCGAAAAAACTAAAACGGAGAACCTTGAAGTTGAGGATGTTGCATCAATTCTTGCAAAAACTATTGATTAGTTTTCTTATAGCAGGCCAAGTGTTTTTCACTTGGTCTGCCTCTTCTACATCACTAAGTATTCTTGAAAATTTTTCTCAAACAGTTCGAAATTTTAACAATCAATATATTTCATTAAAAAATACTCCAAAACAAACAATTATAGCTGAAGATGCAAAGCTTCGACTTACCAACTCACAACTCCAAACAATTCTCTTTTATGGAAATCAGGCATATAATGAGATTTACTTTAGCGAGCCTTGTTCACTAGCTTATTTCCTTCAAAATGATAACGTCATCATTCGAAATAAAAGGATCAAAGAAGTTGAGGTTGAAATCATTAAAGATAAGGGAATAACCAAGGCCCTTATCGATGCAAAAATTTATGCAAAAAGATTTTTAAATAATAATTGTCCTGACTTTAAAAAAAGAGAAGAATTATTCTCTTCTACAAACTTAAGGGGTACACTAGAAAGATACGCACTTGTCTCTCCCCGTAATAAACAAGACTGCTACTCTCAATATAAAAAATTCAAAGACTCAAAAGACCTACCTTATCTGTGTTCACGAATCGATAAAATAATTTATTCTGCATTAAGAGAAGATTACTTAGAGAAGAATCCATCTGCTGATATTGAAACGAGATTACAAATATCAAATTTAAGAAAAGAAAAAGAAGAATATCGTCCGAAATTTTCAGACTTTGAATTTAATTATTTTACAAACCTTTGCAAGAACTTGGGTGATCAAGAAGTATTCTGTGCAAACTATATTTCACAGGATGTTTGGGGTCTTATTCAAAACTCACAAGAGCCAGACTATAAAATGAAATACAAATGTCTTTCTCTTCTAAAGAAAGAGACACTTAAAAAGATGGATATTAATCAGTGTATAAATCTTTTTAGAAACAAGCCACATCTATGCTATGTTTTTGGTAGCTTAAATAATTCTTCACTTTTACCAATGCCAAGCTGCAAGGACATATCAAAGAATTTAACTGCTTCAAAACTCGTCGCTGATTACCATGATTGTCCTTCAGAAGTTGCAAATCCTTCCGTGATTAACTTTAACAGAATCATCAAACACTTCTTTCCAGATAAGATTAAGATCAGTAGAGAAAATTGTGTCTTCCCTTCATTTGAAAGTGTTTATAGTGCCTATCTTGATACTAAAGAAGAGAAGAAATGGCCTTTAAAGCTTTGCTATAAAGATACATTAGATAAAAAAGAAAAATGTTATCCTTATGTTCCTGGAAATAACCGTGAAGTATCGTACTCACAAAACTCAATTGTTTCAGATATCCTCTATGAAGCTCGATTAAATGAAACAAGACCAAAATGTAACTTCGGAGGAAATAAGTATAATCCAGCAAGATTGAAGTATAAGACAAACTGTTGGATCCTACCCTTAGATAAGAAGTGCTCTCGTTATGACTGCCCTTTAAAAGTTATCCTAGATGGAAAAGAGGTCATCAAGGTTTACTCAAAGGGAAAACTTAATTTTCAATACTTTGAAAATCAATATAATTCGAACGACAGTCCACTTAATAAAAGACTGATCAATCAATTTGAAATGAAAACTTCCAGTATCTCATCTGTTTCAAGTGCAAGCTTTTTTCTAAAGCAAAAGAGTAAAGGTATCATTCACGGAATTGGCTGCCTTGAAGACATCTATCCAGACAAGTTTAGAATACAAGGTGCAACACAGTGCTCTCCAATGCCATTTATTATTGATGGCTTCAAAAAAGATGGGGAACTTGCTAAATTTACACTTAGAACAGCTATAGATGATCTACATTCACCAAGAGAAGTATCTTGGCCAATTATATATTCTGCAGTTGAGCGTTACTCTTCTTACCACCCTTTAAAGAAATGGAATTTATATGGGATATATTAATATTATCATTTCCATTCTTTTACTATCTAATGTGATGGCAATCACATCTCTAAAAGAACTTACTTCGAAACAGAATATTTTAAACTTAAGATATCTCAATCAACAAACGCAACTTACAATCTATAAGAAGACTCCTAAAGAACTAATGCTTTCGACTAACTTCAAAGCAACGCCAATACTAAAGGTAGATGTAGATAGTGACTTCATCGTAAAAAGAGTTAATGAAGATTATTTTATCATATGGCAAATCCCATATCACCATGATCTTCTAAGCCCAATGAAAGAGGGAGTAATCTACACTTATAATATGAGGCTTAATATAGTAAAAAAGCTAGATACAGGTGCCATTCCAAAAGTTCATCATCCTAAGAACATAATTTCGTACTACAATAGTTCTAAAGGAGCTATCAGTATCTACAATGTTGAAGATAATATTCGTGTGGCAACTTTAAAAATCAACACCAATCGAAACTACTTTATTCCTATGATCAGTATTCACAAGAATGATATCTTTTACAGTGATATTAATGATAAGGGAAAGATTGGCCTTATTCATTTAAACCTTGCAACCAAAGAAAGAAAAATCCTCTACAAGCCTACAAGAAGAACAAGTTATTTTGAGTCTTGCTTGATGAAGGACAAAATTGTTTTTCTTGAATCAAGTAAAGAAGAACCATTCACTTCAATCTTTTCTTTAAAGTTAAGTGAGATTAACTTTGAAAAAAGAACTATTCATATAAGTTCTACAACTGGACCAAGTCATCACCTCACCTGCGAGGAAAGATTCGATTCAGTCTTTTTTGTGACTCAATTTGAAGGTAAAACAAGAATAAATAGTGAAGTTGGTCAACTTAACCTTTCTAACAACAGTCTCGTGGCACGAAGTGATTTAAAGTTTGTAACGACTATTACAAAAATGGCGGATAAAATCGTCATTCCTTACAGAAAATACATTTACACTATTCATAATTCTCAAGGCATTTTCTTTGTCGGTGAAAATCAAAAGGAGAAAAAATGAAAGTTCTTCTTTCACTACTCCTAAGTATAAATCTCTATGCGAGCAGTTTTAAAATAGACTCATCTATACCCGTGTATTTAAGATCTCTTCTTAAACAGGCCTCCTATGAGAACAAAGAATTCACGACAAAGAAAATCAATGAATTTCTAAACTCATTTAACACACATTTAGATTTTTTAGAGTCTAAAATACTCATACTGGTTCTTAATGAGTCTTTGAACTTAGATAGGGATAGTTTCGAGCTCAATCAAGAATCCTATAATATGGCAAAGAATAGTCTTTCAAAAATAAATGAGGACTCGGCTTTCTCAAAAGTTCTCTTTGAATCATTCGTACACGACCTTGGAGAAATGATTACCGATAGAAAGTACCAAAGCTATCTAACACAAGAGAAGTCAACAAGCAGAAGAACAGACCCAAACCTAAAGGACTACACAAGACAAATGCGCCTCATTAAGCCATGGATTAAAATGTTAGTCGTCTCATCAGGCGACCAAATTGCTCTATTCATGAGAGAGTTCAANACAAAGACATTNAATGACATCATCAAAAATGCCATGTTTCTAAATAAAATGAANAAATCAAATAAACCAAAAGAAGCAAAGAATTACATCACTCTCATCGACGANGGCCTCGAAAAAGCCNGAAAAGAAGTGGANGCCCTAGATTTCAAATTATTCCCAAATAAAAAAGAAAACTACAACTCCNCAGAAAAACTACCAACNCCAATAAACGACTGGACCCCCAATCCTTAAACGGCACAACTTGTCCCTGATATTTATATTACCACTATAATCGAAATCAAATTTCTCCCGATATCACTAATACAATAATCGAGGAGAATTTATGAAAAGATTTTTAATTATTCTATTACTTGGGTTTACTTTTATCTCGTGTGGAAAAGTTTCACATGTTGGTTTTGAAATTGATGATACTGATGAAGCAATATTTTATGAAATAGAGATAGGTATCAATAGTAATAGTTATCCGCTACCCTATTTCTCTTTACCTCTCTATGACTTCAAGCAAGGAATGGTGGTTGGAAATATCGAAGTAAATGAACAAAATATTGTCAGTGTAAAACTAGATTCTTTGCTTCTAGAACAATTAGACGTAGGAAGGAGTTGGGCACTACCCAATGGTAAACCAGCCCCTTTTTTATTACAGGGTTCAAAACGATTTTATGATTTTCAAATTGGTAACACAAATTCAAGAGTCTACCTAACACTAGATGGAGAAATTGCAGTTTTCGGCCTGGCGCTAAACATTGCATCTCTTAAACCCACAAATCATGTTGGTGGATTTAATGCTTTAGTTCCTTTCTCTAGAGATGAGGTAAATGGGTCAGTAGGTCTCTACTTTGGAAATAAAGAAGGGCAAAGTGGTTTTGCAATTTTTGTAGATATCGGTAATCTCTTAAATCAAAAACTAGAAATTAGTGATTTCGTAAATACTAATAGATTAGCAAAGAATAGAAGCAAAAAGATCAACTATTCTAATGCTATTCTTGGAAAGGGCTTCTTAAAGATTGATGAGAAAAGTATCAAAAGAGCCAAGCGAAAAGCAAAACAGTATTTAGATAATGAAGTTAATAGTCTTTATTAGAATGAAAGGCACATTTTGTGCCTTTTTTTTCTATTTTTGTGCCGCTTCTTGCCCAAAAAAATATCTCATTTAAAATGAATTCATGTACAAAAATCACAAAAATTTAATGCCAGATGTTTATCAATTCGAATCTTTTTTTGAATATCTTAAAGCGATTGTTTATCATTTTCATAAGACCAAGTTTGGTCCTAAGACTAATGGCGAATGGGCACTAAGGCTTGGTTATAAGTCACCTCGTTCTTTTGGCATGATTACCTCTGGAGAAAGACTTCCTAGTAATGAGATGATTTCTTCATTGTCTAAGTATTTAAAATTATCAAAAAGAAAAGAAGAGTACCTAAGACTTTTAGTTACTCTCGAGAAAAAAAGAAAAAAGAATAAACCCATAAATACTACCATTAATCAATTAAAAGAAATCAACCCAAAAAATTCATCTTTTCATTTTATTGAACCAGATGAATTTTCTCATATTTCTAAATGGTATTATCTTGTACTAAGACAGATTCTTATATGGCCTTATCATGAAAGTGAAATTCACACACTACATAGCCTTATTGGGAAACAAATTAAATTAAGAACATTAAAGAATGCCCTTGAGCTCATGATTGCTCATGGATTCTTGAAAAGAGATGAAGAAGGATTTATTTCTATAGCAAAACAAGGCTTAAATACACGCTCAGATATACCATCTCATGCCGTCATTCAGCACCATTTAGAAATGTTAGATCAGACGAAAAAACATTTAGTAAGTGATCAACCGCAAGAGCGGGAATTTCAATCACTAACATTTCGCTGTAAGGCTACAGACATGAAAGAAGCAAAAGAATTCATTCGAGACTTTAAAGAAGAATTCAATAAAAGATTTGCCAAAGATAATGGAGAAGATGTCTATCAACTTGGTATTCAATTCTTTAGTCACACTAAATCTTTTCAAAATGAAGGAAAAAAAGATGTTTAGTAAAACTTTCAGTAAGTTGCTTACCTTAACAATTATAAATTTCTGTTTTATTTCTTGTGGTGGTGGCGATCATAATCTTGTTGATATTCAATACTCTATAACTCCAGAGTATATTGAAATTTATGGAGGAAATTATACTCGTGGTCCTAATAAAAAATTTAATGAAGATCAAATTGTTTTTCAGGATAAGTTTTATTTCCAAGAAGAATATTCTAAATCTTTTTTAACCTATCTAGAGAACAAAAATGGAGAATACTTTGTAAAATTCTCCATCAATATTGAGGACTACTTTAAAAATATACATCCTAGCGAGTTCAATTATATTAAATCCCCAGATGGTAGAGATCTTCCAAACATTAAAGGTCGAGGCGGTGACGGCGTTGGCAATATGTACCATGGAAATTTCTCTGAACTCATGTCTGAAAATAAAAGAGCTGCTATATATCAGAACAAAAAGTATCTAGGATTTTACTATCCAATTAAGCGACAAATTTTAGCAGGTGCAAAGTCTTTGACTACAACGACACGGGTTAAAAAAATAAGAGCTTTTGTCACAATAATGTTTGGTGATGAAAATGATCCAACTAAGGAAACAGGTATTTTTTTAGCTATCCCTAAACTAAGAAAAGAAATTAAAAGTAAGCAATAAACTTAGAAGGTGCCAGGCTAAATTCAAACAATTAGTGCAACTTTTTTCTTATAGTACACCTCATAAGGCGTTTGATAGTCAAACATCTT
>NZAF01000029.1 GCA_002686115.1 Halobacteriovorax sp.
GTTTTCTTCCCTTCACTACCTTCAACCCACTCATAAAATCTTTTTAATATAACGATGCCATGATTCTTTCCAATTAAAGGGCGCCAGCTCTTTCTTTTTGATAGTGAATCTAGCCTGGCGTTAAAAACGTTATACTGAGACGGTATTTCCTCCTTACTACCATGTGGGCGTAAGCGATACCTCATAGGAGATATGAAGAAATTTTCACACTCTCTTGTAATAACAGGAGCGAAATAATTCGGATAGATATGTCCTGAATCTAGAATTTTCTTAAATTCTTCGGGGTATTTTTTAGATAAAGATTCGAATTCCTTAAACCTGTTTATCATTGGTCTAGCTTCAAACTTATCCTCTATTTCTTTTAACTTCTTAACACCCTGAATTAAAAAACACATTTTATAAAATGCCTCCAAAAAGCTGAGATAGATCATGTATGTCAACATAATATATGTTAGACTATAAAAAGATAAAAGTTTTGTTTACTATGTGCTAAATAAGCCTGAGTAGTTTAACATGTTTTTGCCTTTGTGCGAGGATATTATGAGAAAGATTAAAGAAGCAGACAAATGTCAAAGTTGCCCTTCTAGAGGTAAAGGCATCTTTTGTGAATTAGAAAACAATGATCTTGATGATCTATCACAGCACAAAGTTACAAATACATATAAAAAAGGACAAACACTCTTTGTTCAAGGTAACCACCCTTTTGGCTTATACTGTATCAACTCAGGAAATATCAAAGTTACAAAAACTGGAGCCGATGGAAAAGAAACGATTGTAAGAGTCGCACAAGGCGGCGATGTTTTAGGACACAGGTCTCTTTTTACAAACGATTTTTACACTGCAACAGCTACTGCATTAGAAGATACTAAAGTATGTTTTATCGATAAAAAATATATTTTAAAGCTTATTGAAGATAAGCCAAGTGTTTCACTACACGTGATTAATAAACTAAGTCGTGATATGGGTGCTGCTGAGAATAAGCTTACTTCTCTTCATCAAAAGAACGTCAGAGAAAGACTTGCAGAGCTTCTTCTTTTACTTGAACAAACTCACGGTGAAGATGTTGAAGAAGGAAGAAAGTTAAATATCAAACTCACAAGAGAAGAAATGGCGACAATGATTGGTACAGCAAATGAAACTCTTATTAGATTTATTTCTGAGTTTAAAGATGAAGGACTTATTGAGCAAAAAGGTAAAACAATCATCTTAACAAACAAAGAGAAATTAGCTGATTGGGCGAATTTAGCTTACTAAAAAAAGTCAAAAAACTGATATAGAACATATTTCTCATGTGACTTAAACATTATTATAGAGTTAACAAACTAGGTGATGAAAATGTTTAAGGTAAATCAAATGGTCTCGACTGTTGAAAATGAATACATTCAAAGACTTACTCAAATGGGAGAGGTTGTCACATACACTGTTGCAGCAGATCTTTTCTATGAGGGACAGATTCCTGTAGTTGCGTATCTTATACTTGATGGCCATGTACACCTTTTAAAAGGCAAGAAGATTAAAGACACTATCGGTGGCGGACATCTTGTTGGCGCAAGAGAACTCATGAATAATATTAATGCTAAAATGTCCGCTCAAATTATGCCAAAGACCAAAGTTTGCTTTCTTTCTAAAAGTGATATCCAAGAAATTCTTGATAATGATGATCAAACATCTGAGCATTTAGAAGAGCTTCTAAACGCTTAAACTCGTGTTAAAAATAGAGAAAAACCTGATGGGGATCATGTTTGAAAACATGATATTTGTTATGCTTACTAAGTAATTATAAAAAAGGAAATTTATATGAAAAAAATAGTTTTATTTGTAAGTCTAGACGAGAAATTAATGAATCAATCTAAGCACGTCATAAGACACATTAATTTACAAAATACAGAAATTCACCTTTTTCACTGTCACAAGATTCAAGTTTATATGAATGAATTATCTATCTATTCATATCCTACAAGTGAACAATTTCCTGAAATGGAAAAGGCCACTAATATAGTACTTGAACAATTTGCAAAAGAAGCTGGTTTTGAAAATTTTGTCTGTCAGACTGTTTTTGACAGTGACCCAAAAGATAGAGCTGTTAAATACCTAGAAGATGTGAACGCAGAACTTGCCGTTGTTGCGACAAAAGGAGCTTCTGGATTTGAAGGAATCTTTGAGAGTTCTTTTGCTAGTTACTTAAAAAAGTTTTCACCTTCAGACATTCTTATCTTAAGACCAGAGAGATAAAGGTATTTTAAAAGAATGGAAATGAGAGAAGCTCAACATATTGATAGATTAAAATGTACTCATTGCGATGAGCAGATTGGTGATCTAATTCCTATCATTAATGGTGACCATACTTTTTGCTGTCATGGATGTGAAACTGTCTATTCCATTTTAAAAGATAATGATCTTCAGAGTTTTTATAAGATTAAAGATCAGGAAGGCGCAAGACTCTCACCTGTAAAAGAAAATCGAGATTCCTATCAATATATGGACAGTGAAGAATTTCTTAACAAGAGCGCCCTACATAGAAATCAAAATCTTATTCAGATCAAGTTTCATCTAGCAGATATAAGTTGTATGGCATGCTTATGGCTTATCGAAAAAACTCCAGAGTTTGTAAATGGTTTAAATAGCTGTCGTCTTAACTTAGAGAATAATGTTGCTGAAATAGAAGTAGATCTATCAAAGACAAAGTTGAGTCAAATCGCTCAGGCATTTTCTAATCTGGGCCATAGACCAAATGTCATTAACAGCAAACAGACAGAAGAAGAACTACAAAAGAAGGCAGACAGATCTGATATTTTAAGAATAGGAATCGCTGGTGCGGCACTTGGAAATATCATGCTCTTTGCAATCTCAAATTATGCAGGTGCTGATGGTAATTACAAGACATTATTTAATTGGATAAGTGCCCTTATATCNCTTCCTGTTATGCTNTACTGCGCACTTCCCTTTTATAAAAANTCTNTAACATCAATAAAGATGAAAAGTATCTCTATCGATATTCCNCTTTCTTTGGCCATTGTCATTGCNTATGCAATATCAATATATAATCAATTCATTGGTAGTGATCATATTTATTACGACTCAATTAGNTCATTGGTATTTTTGATTTTATTATCGCGTTATTTTTTAAAAATTTCTCTACGTAAAACNGTCACTGANGATAATCAAAGCTCATTCTTTAAAGTNGTCGGTATTACAAAANTNNATAATGACAANAAAGTAGAAGTCTTAAGNAATGAAATAANAAAAGATGACGAGATCATNATCAATGATAAATCGCAAATACAATTTGACGGNATACTNTTAAGTGATAGAGCNATTATNAACAACTCAATTCTAACGGGTGAAAGTAAACCNCTATCCCTNAGNANAGGTGANCTTATCCATGCTGGATCNTTNAANATGGGNAAAAGNTTTAAGATGAAAGTTNTTAAAACNGATGAAGAAACAACACTTGGAAAACTTCTTCAAAAGCTTAAAGTTACACATGCAAGCCGTGGTCATATTGTTTCTTTAACAGACAAGATTGCAAAGTATTTTACATACTTGGTTATTTTCATGATGATCAGCAGTTTTACATACTACTACTTTACCACTAATTTCCATCATGCCCTTGAAATAGCACTTGCCGTGACAATCGTTGCATGCCCATGCGCTCTGGCACTGGCCACACCACTTTCATTTCTAAAGAGTTTAAAGCTATTAAAAGATAGGGAAATATTCGTAAAAAATGAACGTTCATTAGAGAAAGTCTCTGAAATTAATAATATTATCTTAGATAAAACTGGAACACTCACCAATGGGGATTTTGGAATTGTTCACGAAGAACATTATCATGATATTAATATCAAAAAAATCAGATCACTTATTCTTCTTTTAGAAGGACCTTCAGATCACCCTATTGCCATTTCTTTTAAGGAAACACTTTCCAAGTATCAACATGATCATTTAGAGATGAAAGATCATATGCAAATAACAGGTGAAGGAGTGAGCGCAGAGATTGAAGGTGACATATACTTTTTAGGTAAAGCAAAAAATGAGAATCGTCTAAAAGAATATCCTGACTTTACACAAGTTGGTCTTTATCAAAAGCAAGATGAAGGAAACCACTTACTACTCGCACTATATGTTCTTGGTGACAAACTCAAGGATGGATCAAAAAACCTAGTGAATCATCTATCACGTTACTCAGAAATTCATTTGGCAACAGGAGACTCTAAAACAGTAGCACTTAGTGTAGGAAAAAATGTTGGCATAAAGCAAGGTAATATTCATTCTGAGCTATCGCCTGAAGACAAAAACTTAATGATTACTAAATTATCAAACACAATGATGATTGGTGATGGCGCAAATGATTCCTTGGCCCTTAGAAATGCAGATATAGGAGTATGTATTGGTGGATCAGTCGATTTAGCATTAGAAGTAAGCGATATCTACCTATCAACTTACGACATTTCAAAAGTCTGGGATTTATTTGTTATCTCTCATGAAACAATAAAACTCATTAAAAGAAATCTACTCTTTTCAATTCTCTATAATATTACAGGAATAACGCTTGCAATGATGGGACTAATCTCTCCTCTTGTAGCCGCAATATTTATGCCAATTAGCTCTTTTACTGTTCTTGTTTCTACTATCGTAGGAACAAGAAAATTAAGAAGTCTTAAAGGCCAGGGGAGACAATAGCATGGAAATTATCTACTTCCTCTTACCTATTGCACTTGTTCTTGCTGCATGCTTTGTTACCTTCTTTATTTGGGCGACAAAATCAGGTCAGTATGATGATCTCGATACACCGGCAAAGAGAATGTTATTTGATGACGATCATAGAAAACCAGATATTAATAATGGTATAAATTTAACAAAAGGATTAAAAGATGAGTAAAAGCCAGTCTTATGATGGTCCACTAGAAGAATTTCGTTATGACGACAAGATAACGAAGTGGTTCATTTGGGCAACACTTTTATGGGGAGCCGTCGCACTCTTTTTAGGTGTGACAATTGCATTTCAGTTGGCCTATTGGAAACTGAATATGAATTTAGAGTTTATCACCTTTGGTCGACTTAGACCTTTACATACAAATGCTGCTATTTTTGCATTTGTTGGTAATGCTATTTTTGCAGGTGTTTACTACTCTACTCAAAGACTTTGTAAGACAAGAATGTTCAATGATATCTTGTCAAAGATACACTTCTTTGGCTGGCAATTAATCATTGTTTCAGCAGCTATTTCACTTCCACTAGGATTAACAACTGGTAAAGAATATGCTGAACTTGAGTGGCCTATTGATATTGCAATCGCTCTCATTTGGGTGGTCTTTGCGGTTAACTTCTTTGGAACACTTATTAAAAGAAGAGAAAAACACATCTACGTTGCCTTATGGTTTTATATTGCAACGATTGTAACAGTAGCCGTTTTACATATTGTAAACTCAATCTCTCTTCCAGTAAGCTTCATGAAGTCTTACCCAGTGTATGCGGGAGTTCAAGATGCTCTAGTACAATGGTGGTATGGACATAATGCTGTTGCTTTCTTTTTAACAACACCTTTTTTAGGGATTATGTACTACTTCATCCCAAAAGCTGCGAACAGACCTGTTTATAGTTACAGACTTTCAATTATTCACTTCTGGTCACTAGTCTTTATCTACATCTGGGCCGGACCGCACCACTTACTATATTCATCAATTCCTGATTGGGTACAAACTCTAGGGATGATCTTTTCAGTTATGCTTTGGATGCCATCATGGGGTGGTATGATCAATGGTCTCTTAACTCTTAGAGGTGTATGGGATAAAGTTAGAACTGAACCAGTTCTTAAGTTTTTAGCAACAGGTGTGACTTTCTATGGGATGTCGACTTTTGAAGGTCCACTACTTTCAATTAAATCAGTTAACTACCTCGGCCACTTTACTGACTGGGTTGTTGGTCACGTTCACGCTGGTACAATTGGTTGGAACTACATGATGATTTCAGGTATCTTATACTATCTTGTTCCTAAGATTTATAAGACTGAGTTATTCTCTAAGAAACTTGCAACAACTCAATTTTGGACAGCAACGATTGGTCTTCTTATGTACATGATGAGTATGTGGGCCGCTGGTATTACTCAAGGTCTTATGTGGAGAGCCGTTGATGGTTCAGGAAGACTTGTTTATCCAAACTTCATAGAAACTGTTGTAAAAATTCTTCCAATGTACTGGGTACGTGCATTTGGTGGTGTACTCGTTCTTTTTGGATTCATTCTATTAATTTACAATATGTATAAGACTGTAAAAATGGCAGATAACTCAGGTGAAGACGAAGTCTTCTTGGCACCTCCTCTAGCGTCTGATCATAGTGGCGATCACGACCAAGGACATAGAAAACTTGAAGGTATGCCAATGACTTTCACAGCTCTATCTTTAATTGCCATCTTAGTTGGCTCAATTATTGAGATTGTTCCTTCATTAACTTCTGATAAGTTTGTTGAGAAGAATCCACATA
>NZAF01000030.1 GCA_002686115.1 Halobacteriovorax sp.
AACTCCAAAAATAGAAGTAAAAGATAATGAACTAGCTTTTGACTTTCATTTTCTAGCTTTTACTTGTCTTAAGGAAAATAGTTCATACCGCTACAAAATAAGAGATGTTAGACCATCAGAATCGTTTCTTGTAACAACACCAAAGGGAATTTTCGGAAGCGTAACAAACTCAGCGACACTGTTTCAAGAAAAGCGTGTACCTCTAGCGAAATCAGAGTTTAAGATAGATAACTTCTTTTCAAATTCTGAACTTTCAAAGATCAACAAAGGTAAAGAGGTTGTAAAAGATGTAAGTGTTTATATGGCAGAAAGAGGAAACTTAAGCCGTGGTCACTACTTATTTAAAGTAGCTTTTACTCAAAAAGATAAAAAAATTGTAACTAAATTAGTTAAATAAAAATGATCTGCCTAAGGACAATCTAAAACTTGTCTTTAGGCAGTTTCTTATGATGATTATTCCCACTCTATTGTACCTGGCGGCTTGGATGTAATATCATAAACAACTCTAGTCACTCCACTCACTTCATTCGTTATTCTATTTGATACCTTAGTCAAGAACTTATATGGCATATCTGTCCAGACAGCAGTCATTCCATCTGTTGAGTTTACCATTCTAAGACAAATAACTTCTTCATAGGCCCTAGCATCACCTTTTACACCAACAGTTTTGACAGGTAATAAAACTGTTAAAGCTTGCCAAGTAGAATCATACAAATTTTTATCCTTAAGTTCTTCAAATAAGATTTGATCACTTTTTTGAACTTTTAGTACTCTCTCTTCTGTAATCTCTCCAAGTACTCTAATACCAATTCCAGGTCCTGGAAATGGATGTCTATAAACCCATTCATGTTTAAGCCCTAATTTCTCTCCAAGAATCCTAACCTCATCCTTAAAAAGGTATCTTAGAGGCTCTAAAAGTTTCAAATTCATCCTCTCAGGTAGTCCACCGACATTATGATGAGACTTGATTGTGACAGATTTTCCATCTTCTTCATGAGGAGAAATTGACTCAATAACATCAGGGTATAGAGTTCCCTGTAAGAGATATTCAAACTTAATTCCCTTACTTTCTTCATATTCATGTACTTTTTGTTCAAAGACTTCAATAAATGTATTCCCAATAGCCTTTCTCTTGTCCTCAGGATCAGATAGACCTTTAAGCTTATTAAAAAATAATTCTTTTACGTTAAGTACTTCAATATTTAATGATGTTTCTTTTTTTAAAGTTTCAATATGACCATAATCCTGAGGTCTTAAAAGTCCATGATCGACAAAGAAACAATAGACATTCTCACCAAGAACTTCATGAGATAATGTAGCAGCAACAAGTGAATCTACCCCACCAGAAAATGCACATAGAACTTTACTCTTCTCTACACCCCTTACTAACTCCTTGGCCTCTTCAAGCATTTCGTTTGCTCCCCAGTCCATTTCAAGTTTAGCGACATCTTTTAGAAAATAATTAAGAATATCTTTTCCGTGCTCACTATGTTCAACTTCAGGATGAAATTGAAGTCCAAGTATAGGTCTTGAATTATGTTTAATAGCAGCAACTAATCCATTATGACTTTCCATCACTAGTTGAAAATCTTTTGGTAACTCTGTTATATGATCTGAGTGACTCATCCAAACGTTAATCTCATTCGGAACATTACTAATGCTATGATCATTAGTTGTATGAATTTTAGCGTGACCATACTCTCCAATTGTCCCTCTCTCAACTTTACCTTCAAAATATCGCCCCATTAGTTGCATACCGTAGCAAACACCTAAAATTGGAAGGTCCTCATGATTAAAAATGAAGCTATAATCATTTTCATCCTCGAAAACTGACTGTGGTCCACCTGAAAGAACTAGCGCATGGGGCTTTTTTCCTGCATCAAATCTTTTCTTTGTTTCTTTGTAAGTAATAATCTCACTACTATATCCAAGCTCTCTACTCTTTCTTGTAATCAGTTGAGTGTATTGTGATCCAAAATCAACAATCCATAAATTTCTCATGTCTCTTCCTTAAAATATAATTAATCTAAATGATAATTTGGTGCTTCTTTGGTAATCATGACATCATGAGGATGACTTTCTTTTAGAGATGCTTGAGTTATTTTAATAAACTCTGCTTTCTCCTGCAAAAGCTCAATTGTCTGTGATCCGACATAACCCATTCCCGAACGAAGTCCACCAATGAGCTGGTGAATATTATTAGTAAGAGAGCCACGATATGGGACTTGCCCTTCAATACCTTCAGGTACTAATTTCTTATCTTCAACACTAGCTTGTCCGTAACGGTCCTTAGAGCCTAGCTTCATTGCTCCTAAAGAGCCCATTCCTCTATATACTTTATAAGCTCTTCCTTGGTATAAGATCATCTCTCCAGGAGTTTCATCACAACCCGCAAATAGAGAGCCTATCATAACGGAACTTGCACCAGCAGCAATTGCTTTTACGACATCACCTGAATACTTAATCCCACCATCGGCAATAAAAGGAATACCTGCTTTTTTACAAATTGGAGCACATTCTAAAATTGCAGATAATTGAGGCACACCAATTCCAGCAACAACTCTAGTTGTACAAATAGAACCTGGCCCTATTCCGACTTTTACCCCATCCACTCCAGCTTCAATAAGAGCTTCGCATGCAGCTTTTGTGGCAATATTACCAGCTATTATATCAACCGTTAAGTCACTTGGTATGAATGATCTAACTTTTTTTACCATATCAATAACACCCTTTGAATGCCCATGCGCTGTATCGATAATAATACAATCTACACCTGCCTCTATGAGGGCCTTCGCTCTTTCTGTCTCTTTTGGACCGACACCTACTGCACCAGCAACTCTTAGTCTTCCATATTCATCTCTATTTGAATTTGGATAGTTAATATTTTTTAAAATGTCTTTTATCGTAATGAGACCAATCAGTTTATTTTTTGAATCTATAATAGGAAGTTTTTCAATTCGATTAGCATGAAGAACACCTTTGGCCGTCTCCATCTCAATACCTTCCTCACCTTTGATTAGTTTATCTTCTGCAGTCATAATATCTTTAACCTTCTGATTAAGGTTAGTTTCAAATCTCATATCACGACTTGTAAGAATGCCTACAAGTTTGTGATCTTTATCAACTACGGGAACACCAGTAATCTTATGTTTTTCTGTAATGCTAACGACCTCATGCAAAGTCGCTTCAGGATGAACCGTAATTGGATTTCGAACCATTCCTGATTCAAACTTCTTAACTTTTTCAACTTCCCAAGCCTGCTTTTCAATATCCATATTTTTATGAATAACCCCTATTCCACCTTCTTGTGCCATCACAATCGCTGTCTTTGCCTCTGTCACTGTATCCATTGCCGCAGATACAATTGGAATGTTCAAAGAAATATTTCGTGAAAACTTAGTTGTTAAGGAGACATCAGAAGGTAAAACCTCAGAGTAGCCTGGACGTAAAAGAACATCATCATAAGTTAATGAATGATCATTAAGAATTTTTGACATGATATAAACCCCATTCGTAATAAAATCTTTAACTTATTCTAACTTTAATAGGGATTTTTTAATAGACTTGGTAAAAATTAATAGGCCTGATCATAATCGTTATCAATACTTTTTAGATCATTGATAAGACTATTAATTTCCTTGGAATGTCTCATTTGAGATTTATATTGCTTTAGTAGAGATGCTTCAAAAGCATTGCTTTTAACATTTACCTGAGGGTTTAGCTCTCCTACAGAAGCCGGCTTTCTTACTTTTTTAAATTCTTTAAGAGGAGCTTTATCGTATGATTTAACCGATGCAGGTGCTCTTTTTCCAGATGGCCTATGCACTTTTAAAGAAACATTAGACTTTTTTTCATAACTAATACTAAACTTTTTAGGCTTAGGTTTTGATGCTTTTTTCAATTGCTTAACCTTACTCGAATAGAGGCTCTTAAGCATATTTGCTCTTTTTTCATCAACTTTNGGAGTTCTAATAACTGTAATACTACCTTCTGNTTTNGACTTTGGNGTCATCGATGCAGGGATTCTTCCACTTTTATAATTAATTTTTTCTTTCATACTACTAGCTGCATACTTTTTNATCGTACTTTCAGCATGTAATGGCTTTANATCATCAAAAAGANTTAAGATTGAAGAATACGCCCTCTTTCCAATTTCTGTTGGCTGTCGTGGGTTACCATTCTCATAATTTTCTGAAATAAAAGAAAAGAAACCTGATGAAACTTCCGCGCTCATGAATCTATTTTGTAGGTTAGTAAAAGAGTGGCGTCCCTTAATACTTAACACCTGTGTCTTACTTCCCTCACCCTCATAAGAAATAACAAATTCACCATGATTAAACTTTAGTGATGCATTAATTGTCTGAACCTGAAAAGTTTCAGACTTTGGTTCTAGTGATTGAGTCCAAAGGTATCCAGATTTAAGCTCAACAAGTCTATTCATTATTCTAACGTGACCTGAGCCTGAAAGATGGTATTGATTATCATAATAATCTTGAATCGTGGCAGACGCTCCTACCTCTGTAAAAACCTCATCTAATTCATAAAGGTAATCACCCATATGTAATTGTTTCATAGTTCCATTAGCTAAAAGAAACACATTTCCCTTAGTTGCAGAAACAACTCCACGAGGTGCTTTAGCATATACTGACAGGCTTAATAAAAAACTTGCGAGTAATATTTTAATTAGATTTGTACTTTTGAACAATTTTCTCATAATGCTTACTCAAGATGTCATTCCACTCTGTGGTATTTCTATATTTTTTTCTAAATTCTTCTGCAACAGCAAAGAACTTTTCTTCTTTATTCTGTTTTAAATAAGTCATAGCAAGCCATAACTTTGAACCTAAGTAAAATTCTGAAGTTGGATGATTCGCAATGATCATTGAGAAATATTTCTCACTCCAGTCATAGTACTTACCTGCTTCAAATGCTGCTACTCCTGCTTGAAAAAGGAACTTATCGTCAAGAGACTTACTTTGTGGAAAGTTATTTATATATGAATTAAAAAACTGTGCGCTTTTATCATAGTTTTTTGAATCAAATTCTTTCTCTGCAATTTTTACCATCTCTTCAGGCTTCCACTTGTAGACATCAAATTTGACAAGATCATTAGGATCGTTTCTCTTTATACTTGCAATCTCTCTCGCATTTTTCTCTTTCTTACTCTGAAGCTGTGTTTCTAGATAAAAATTCTTACTCTCAAGAGACTTAACCTCATACTTAAGTTTTACAATTTCAGCTTTTAGCGCCTTCTTTTCACGAGATAAAACAAGAACCTTATCTTCAAGAGAGTTTAATACTCTGGCCCTCTTTTCAACATGCTCAGTAAATCCACATGAAGTTAAAAGTCCTAATGTTGTAAATAAAAGTACTATTTTCATTTCTAAATCCTTAGGAAGTCGTATTCTTAAAAAGAAAAACTCCTCATAACAGTTGTCTATTGTTATTTCGGCTTTAAAAGTGAATTGTTTAGATTTTTTTTAAATACTTGATAAAACGAGGCAAAAGCTTCCTGCTCACCTATTTAAAGTCTTTGAAAATTTCAATAATTTGATCGATTCCGCTCACTATTGGAGCTGGTCCAGGCTGTAGAAAGATTTCTGGCCGAAGCTCAATAACTCTCTTATTTTTAACGGCCCCGATACCAGAGTACCCTAATCGGTCTTTAATAGAAGCTATATCGACCTCTTTTCCACACCAACATGCTAAAATGAAATCAGGATTTTTTTCAATAACTTCTTTATCGTCTACATAACGATCTTTTGCCATGGGACTATTTGATCTATCATGAAAGACGTTTTTCCCACCGCATAGTTCAACTATTTCAGAAAACCATTCTATACCAGTAATTCTAGGTTCATCCCATTCTTCAATGTAGAAGCTTGGGCGTCTATCTAACGTCTTAGAAAAGTCTTTTGCCATATCAATCTTAGATCTTAATTCTTTAAGATATGCTCTTGTTTCTTTCTCTTTACCTACAAGATTACCAAGCATTTTCATATAATTAAAAATGCCATCAATACTTCGATGATTAGCAATAAAGACATTTAGACCTTCGCCAATTAAGTCTTTAGCAAGATCCTTTTGAATATCTGAGAACCCTAATACTAAGTCAGGATCGAGAGCTTTAATCTTCTTAGTTGAACCATTGATAAAAGCACTTACTTTAGGAAGCTTCTTTGCTTCTTTTGGTCTTTGAACATATGCAGAGACTCCAACCACTCGGTGCGCTTCCCCAATTGCAAATAAAAACTCAACAGCTTCCTCTGTGATACAAACAATTCTTTGAGGAAAATCGCTCATATTCTCTCCTAAATTCGATAAATTTTGCCAGTCATGATCCTGATCAAGGTAAACACTCTCACACAAATTTATAATAATAAAGATATAAGTAAAATCTTCGTCAAAATCTTGTCCATAACTACAAAAATGCACATTTTTTGATAAGATAGATTCGAAAAACTTAAAATAGGAAATTCATGAAATCGATATCTCGTCTATTTTTCTTTATCTTAATATTAATTAATATTAGTTTAAAAGCTCAAACACCAAACGGTTCAGATCTCGCTAAAATTAGCGTTAATGTATTTGATTCAGGCTCTGATAAATACCTGTCAGTCTCTCTCAAAAATGAGAAGAAATGGCATACATATTGGGCAAATCCAGGAGATGCAGGTTTACCTACTGAGATAAGCTTTGCTGTTGATGGAAAAAAAATTAATACTGATCTTCTAGAATGGCCAACGCCTAAAAAATATATTGAAGCAGGTGATCTTTTAACAATAGGATACAGTGGACTTCATTCATTTTTTTATAAAATAAATCAAAACTTTCAAAAACAAATTGAAAATAAAGAATTAACTATTCATTCAAAATATCTCATTTGTAAAAATATATGTATTCCTGGTGAAAAGAAGGTAACAGGTACCTACGCAAACAATAGCTTTAATACGAAAATGAATGACTTTTCGATGAGTACAAATGAATTAACAAGTGAGTTTACTAAAGTTCCAGTTACACAAAAGGCACCTGATGATTTAGATATTAGTCTTATCAAATACGACAGAGGTCTAGCATTAGTTTATCAATTTAATGGTAATCCAAAAGAAGCCATTTCAAATCTATACACTTTAACTCCTTATCCACAAGTGCCATTCGCCTTTAAAAGAGAAACACTTTACAAAGACAAAAAGGGAAATTCATACGCTCTTTATACCATTGATTGGGATGGTGAATTTATGGAGCCAGAAATACATCTACCTAATGACGGTATTTTCAAAACTCCATATCAATTGAAATTCCTATTTAATGATCCTATTAATAAGAAGGTTTATACGATAGAAAAAACATTTGATAATTTTAAAGTCGGTGTTGAGAAGAATTTCAAAGACCTTTTTTCTGGACTAACTCCAATAAAAATAAATGAAAAAATAGATACTGATAATGACTCTAATGATAATCCAGATAATCAAGAACAAAGTAAAAATAATTTATCCGATACAAACTCTTCAAATAAACTCGTTTATTTTTTCTTTATGGCATTGATTGGTGGCCTCATTCTCAATATCATGCCTTGCGTTCTACCTGTTATTTCAATAAAACTTTTTGGCCTAGTGACTCATTCAGGAGAAAGCAAAAAGTCAATTTTTAAACATAATATGGCATATTCTTTGGGAGTCATCTTTACATTCTTTGTCCTCGCTTCAGTAGTCATCTTACTTAAAGGAGCTGGTGAACAAGTAGGATGGGGATTTCAACTTCAATCCCCTCTTTTTGTCGCCATCATGATCTTTGTTATATTCGTCATGGCCCTTAATATGTTTGGCCTTTTTGAGTTTAGAACACCTGGTGGATCAAAACTTGGCAGTATGGAATTAAAAGATACATTTCTAGGAGATTTCTTTGGAGGAGTGCTTGCAACTATTCTTTCAACTCCTTGCTCAGCACCATTTTTAGGTACGGCACTAACATTTGCTTTTAGTGAATCAAATACAGTCATATTCTTAATTTTCTTCTCAATTGGCCTAGGACTTGCCCTACCATTTATTCTAACGGCGTTCTTTCCTGTCCTCATAAACTTCTTACCAAAGCCGGGTATGTGGATGGAGCATGTTAAGAAGTTTTTAGCACTCACTCTTATTCTTACAACTTTATGGCTACTTGATGTCTTCTTATCTTTAACGGGATCTCAATTAGCTCTTTTTAAAATGAATACAGCTCTAACTCTTATCTTTTTTGTATTTTATGTAAGAGCAAAAGTAACAAAGAGCTTTATACTAAGTTCTCTTTTAGTTATTCCAATGCTTCTTCTCTTTTATCAGTCTTCAACAACAAAGGTCGCTGTTTCTTCAAATTCTGGCTCATCTATTTTAAATGAAAAAGCAAGTGAAGGGCTGCCATGGAAAGCCTGGAGTGAAGAGGAAATGAATAAACATATGAATGATAAAAGCCTCACTTTTATAGACTTTACTGCAAAATGGTGTATCACTTGTAAAGTAAATGAAAAACTTGTTCTTGATACAGATAGTTTTAAATCACTTGTTAAAGAGAAAAATATGAAGCTTCTTTTAGGTGACTGGACGAGAAGAGATCCTATCATTGGTGAATGGTTAAAGAAGAACGGCTCAGTTGGTGTTCCGGCGTATTTTGTTATTAACTCAAAGGGTGAACTTATTCGTCTAGGTGAGACTATCACCATCGATAAAATAAGAAACTCTCTTTAACATCTAAAAACAAAGGGGTTACTCTATTTCAAATTTTGCCGGCGTATTCATAAGCATAGTGATAACTTCATTCGCTGGTACTTCATTATAGAGCACTTCATAAAGTCCATTAAAAATTCGTGCACGTATTTCATACTTCTCTGATAACAAATGTGCGGCTTTTGTAGTCTTATAACCTTCTACAACAGTTCTTTGAGAATTGATAATCTCTATTGGTTTTCTACCCTTGGCTATCTCTAAACCAAATTGCTTATTTCTAGAAAGTCCACCAGTTGTCGTAAGAATCAAGTCCCCCATTCCAGACAGACCGTAGAAAGTTTCAGGTCTAGCATTATAAACTTTCCCAAAACGAAGCATCTCAACAATACCTCTTGTTATCATCGCAGCTCTTGTATTGTGGTTATAGCCAAAGCCTTCAATGATCCCACCTGCTATAGCAAGAACATTTTTAAGTGCTCCTCCTAATAAAATCCCTTTGACATCATATGAAGGAAGCGCCTTAAAGTATGAAGTATCTAACATATGTGAAATCTGACTTAGAACCTTTCGAGAGCGACCACCTATTGTCACTAATGTGATCTGCTCTTGCATAATCTCTTTTGCAAAACTTGGTCCTGATAAAAAGGTAATCAAATCTCTATAATGTGGAAAGTAATCAAAGAATAAGTCGTCACTAAGCTCAAGAGTTTCTGAGTCAATTCCTTTTGAAAGTGAAATAAGAGGTATCCCTCTTTGAAAGTACTTCTCAAAACGATCAAAATTCTCTTCAAAAAATGGTTTAATCCCCGCAGTAGGTAGCCCAGAGACTAATAATTGAATATCTTGATCAAAGTCATCATCAAGCTCATCCCATTCAAGCACCGCCTGAATATTCTCTTTAAGTTTGATCCCTTTTAAATAAACTGAATTCTCACGATCATTATTAATAGCATCGTACACATCTTTGCTCCTTACTTTTAAAACAACTTTTTCAAAGCGGTCTGCAAGAATTGATGCTAGAGATGTACCAAATGCACCTGCTCCTACTACCAGAGCATTTTTATAAGTAATCATTTATCCTCCAGAAATTATTCTATAGAGACATGATACCAGATAATTTAGAAACTTTTTGATAAATAGTGATGACTTCCTCGGAAGCGCTAATTTCGACATTAAAAGTATAACTTATAAATTTACCAGTTTTTGAAGGTCTTTCTTCGCAAGGTTTCTGACCAACAAGCTCGGTTAAGTCTTCGCGATGAGAATCATTTCCAACAAATTTAAATTTGTAGATTGAAGGCCAAGTATACTGATCATCTAAAAGGGATTGTAATTTATCTAAATTCATAGGCCATTTTTAACGAATGCAACACCTTGTGTCAAGGCAAAAAGTATTCTTAAACTCAATGGTAAATATTTGATATAATATAGCTAAATAAGAATAAGTACTGGATTAATTATGATGAATAAAAATCAAGAAGAAATTATTGAAACTCTTACAAATTACTTTAATACTGAGTCCCATAATCTTGTATCATCTGTTGCCCATGATGTGAAAAATCCCCTTGGAATTATTGATCTATCTCTAGGTCTCTTAGAAGATAGAGTTGAAAAACTTCTAGAAAACGAAGATGAAAAAACAAAAGCAAAGATCATGAAGTTTATCGACAATATAAGTGTTGGATTAGAAAAATGTGAGCAAATCCTAGATAATGTACTACTTCTTAGAAGAATGGATGCTGACTATGAGGTAAAAAGAGACTTTGGTATCTCACAACTCATTACGAATCACCATATTTTTTCAAAGCCTGCCCTTAAAACTAAAACTGTTTCATTTGAAGTTTCCATTGGTGATGATCAAATGGTTAACGTGAANGAGAAAGCTTTTACAATGGTNTTAAACGGTGCCATCAGAAGTATTGTCGATCACCTTGCCNCTGANACTGGTGCATACGCGACNGCNTATTATGAGAATAAGCAANTTAAGATTNTCCTCGTAAGTAAAAAAGAAGAGAATTCAATTACTTTAAAAAGTGACCTCTCAACTGAAGANTCTTTTAGAGAGAAAGTATTTCANAATGAGTTAGANAAAACTGGGTATAAATTTANTTTAAATCAGTGTGAAAANTCTGTAGAAGCGATAATTNCAATACCTTAATTTTTAAAGTNAATCACAGCTCCATCAAAATCTAAAACCTCAGGGTAGATATCTTTTGCATATCTTACGATATCAATGATTTCTCTAACTGCGCCTTGTCCACCCTCTTTATTCGTAATATAATCAGCAAATTTCTTAACTTCCTGGCTTGCATGAGGAACCGTAATACCGAGACCAGCTTTTTTTAACAAAGGAGCATCAAAAAACTCATCACCCATATAGAGAATTTCTTCATCTTTATAGCCCATCGCGAGGACTTCTTTATAGGCCTCACGTTTATCTTCATTGCCAAAATAACAAAAGTCTAACTTCAAGTTATCTCTAAACCTTTTCTTAACTCCAAGAGAATCACCACCAGAAATAACACCAACTTTATAGCCAGCTCTCATCATCATTTTTAAACCATATCCATCAGAGGTATGAGAAAAACGATTAAAACCTTCATTTTCAGAATACCAAATATGCCCAGTTGTTAAGACACCATCAATATCAAATGCCATGACTTTAATCTTATCAATCTTATCTTTTAACTTTGTAGCAATCTCTTTTAAATCTTGCACTACGCCTCCGTGGCCTTATAGATTTTCATTAATTTTGAAATGATCTCATCTGCTTGATCAAGTGGAAGACTAGTTGAAGCATCTGACTTTGCCTGATCTGGGTTTGGATGAACTTCCATAAAAATTCCATCAGCCCCGGCAGCTACTGCCGCCTTTGCAAGGGTCAGGATCTGTTCTCTTTTTCCACCAGTTGTCTTACCAAGACCACCAGGTCTTTGAACACAATGAGTAGCATCGTGAATGGCACGAACACCAAAAGATTTCATAATTTGAAAACTTGCCATATCAACAACGAGATTATTATATCCAAAAGAAGTTCCCCTTTCCGTCAGTAGGATTTGATCTTTACTAATATACTCATTTGCTTTTTCAACAATATTACCCGTCTCTTCAGGTGATAAAAATTGTCCTTTTTTAATCTTCAATTGTCTTTGATATTTTTTAGATGCTTCAGCACCAGCAAGAATCATGTCAGTTTGACGACACAAGAACGCAGGTATCTGCAATGTATCGACAACACTTGCAACATCCATCGCCTGAGAAGGAAGATGAAAGTCGGTAATCACTGGTACATCTAATTCTTTTTTTACTTCTTCTAAGATTTTTAAACCATTTTCAAGACCTGGTCCTCTAAAAGATTCAATAGATGAGCGGTTTGCCTTATCAAAGCTTCCCTTATAAGTGAAATTAATTTCTGGATACTTTGAAAATATCTCCTTTAGCCTAGCTCCAACATCTAAACACATTTGCTTACTTTCAATTACACATGTTCCAACAAAAAAATCTATCTTCTTCATTATTTATTTTCTCCAAATTCATCTGAAATTTTAACAAACTCTTTAAAAAGAGGATGAGGTAAATGAGGCTTTGATTTAAACTCTGGGTGATACTGGCAAGCAATAAAAAATGGATGCTCACTGATCTCAATAGTCTCCACCAAATCAAGCTCTTTATTAACTCCAGATATGACAAGTCCATTATTCTTTAAGTTATCTTTAAATTCATTATTAACTTCAAGTCTATGACGATGTCTCTCTTCAATAACTTCTTGTCCATAAACTTGTTGTGTTCTAGATCCTTGTGAAAGCTCACATTGATAGCTTCCAAGTCTCATACTTGCACCTTTTGATCCATCTTTAGATTGACCTTCCATATAATGAATTAAAGCACTACCCTTTGATTGAAACTCTTCACTTGTCGCATCTTTTATCGCACATTTATTTCTAGCATATTCAATAATGGCCAATTGCATCCCAAGGCAAATTCCAAAAAATGGAACTTTATTTTCTCTTGCATAAGTTATGGCATTAATTTTTCCTTCAGTTCCTCGCGTTCCAAAGCCTCCAGGAACAAGAATCCCTTGAACGTCCTTAAGAGACTTTTGTCCCTTTTCGCTTTCAAGCTCTTCTGAGTCGAGATAAACAATTTTCAATTTAAGTTGCAAGTTAATAGCTGCATGATTAAGAGCTTCATCTAAGGACTTATATGACTCAACGAGGTCTGTATATTTTCCAACAACACCAATCTTAACTTCTCTTAAAGGGTTCTCAAAGTTGTAGATAAAGTTTTTTAAATCCTCTACATTTGGCCTTGCTGTCCATATACCAAGAGACTCAATAATTTTTTCATCAAGCCCTTGATCATAGAAGTTTAATGGAACTTTATAAATCGTATCGAGATCAATTGATTGAAAAACATTATTTTTAGAGACATTACAAAAGAGCGAAACTTTATCAATGATCTCTTGATTTAACTCTCGATCACTTCGGCATATAATAATATTTGGAAAGAGCCCAAGAGATCTCATATCTTTAACAGAGTGTTGTGCAGGTTTAGTTTTAAGCTCTCCTGCGGCACTCAAGTAAGGAACTAATACAAGATGAACAAATAAAACATTCTCTGTTCCAACATCATGAGCAAATTGTCTTATTGATTCAATAAATGGTAGAGACTCAATATCCCCAACCGTTCCGCCAATCTCTCCAATAAGAAGGTCAGCATCTTCGGCTGCGATATGTATTCTTCTTTTTATCTCATCTGTTATATGTGGAACAACTTGAACAGTCTTACCAAGGTACTTACCTTCTCTTTCATTTTCAATGACTCTTAAATAAACTTGACCAGTGGTGAAGTTACTCTCTTTACTAAGTGTTAATGATGTAAATCTCTCATAATGTCCCAGATCTAAATCTGTCTCTGCACCATCGTTAGTGACAAAGACTTCACCATGCTGTGTTGGACTCATCGTTCCTGGATCAACATTGATATATGGATCCATCTTTAGCATGTTTATCTTTATACCCCTTCTTTCAAGAAGGGATGCTATAGATGCTGCTGCAAGTCCCTTTCCAAGAGAGCTAGAAACACCACCCGTAATAAAAATAAACTTCTTTTGACTACTTGCCATTTAGAACCTCTTCAACATGTACTATGTCCTCCGGTGTATCAACACCTAACAACTTAACATCCGAAGTAACAGCACCAATAGACATCCCATTGTCTAGAAGACGAAGCTGCTCTAAGCATTCAAATTGTTCGTGTAAACTTTGCGAGAGAGAACAAAACTTTTTTAAAATATTAGGGCGATATGAATAAACTCCAATATGTAAGTACCACGGGACTCCGCCTTTCCCATCTCTATCAAAAGGAACTGGAGCACGTGAAAAATAGTGACACTTACCAGAGTCTTTATTAAATATCGCTTTCACTTTATTTGGATTATTTTTTTGATCTTGATCACCGCTAATTTCTTTAACAACGGTGGCCACATCATAGTCAGAGTTTAAATGGAAGCTTATGAGCTCAGACAGGAGATTCTCCTCAACCAAGGGTTCGTCACCTTGAACATTGATGACTAAGTCAAAATTTTCGTCTTTATAATACCTTTCATAGGCAAGTTGTATTCTTTCTGAACCAGAGCTTACATCATCATCAACTCTAACAACATCTTTTCCCCATTCACGGCAAACATCTTCTATTCTTTGATCATCAGTGACGATGACAACTTTTGAATTTGGAAACTTAGAAATAACTTTGTAAGCTCCCTCATAAACCCAAATAATCATAGGCTTATCTAAGATTTTAGCTATAGGCTTTCCGGGAAAACGAGAAGATCCAAATCTCGCGGGGATTAATATCAGAGCATTTTGCTTCATTAAGATTCCTTTTGCTCTATTTTAACATTTTACAGATTAAGCAGTAAAGCAAGGATCATGAAAACATTTAAATCTCAAGCATCAACTTCACTCCCTTGTAATTAGTATAGATAAAACGATATAATAGAATCATGTCAAAAACGAAAATAATGCTTTGCATATTTTTAACTAAAATCTCTTTCTCATATGAAATTGGCTCAGGGCTAAGAGAGACGATCATTACTGATCCTAGTATCACAAAAAAGTGTGAAATTCTCATCACAAATAGAAAAAAGAAAGTCAGTCATCGCCAAAAACTAATAGCTCTAGCTAAGAGAAACCAGAAATTACAAACTCAGACACCTAGCGAAAAAGAGAGTGTCCGTAAAAAGCTCATTGGTAATCTGCAAAGTATTAAAAGAGAGATTATTCTAACAAATCTAAAAGTTCGCCACGTTGAAGAAGATATCATCAGAAGAGGCTGTCCCGGCATAAAACTCTAGATAAGTATTCACATTCCCTTACTAATTTTCTACAATTAATTAACAACACACACAAAAATGGATTTTTATGTACTTGATTCTTTCAATTTTAATTGTTTGGGGCACAACTATTCATGCCCAGACCTCTCATACACACCCCGATAAACTTTATGTAGAAGAAGCTGCTAGTGACCTCACTGACGTTAGAAGAAATAGTAAGGTTTTGACTCTTGAAATTGTCCTAGAGCAAGGAATGAGAAAAAACTACAATGAACAAATCAGAAAGAAGTCTGGCGAGATTTTACTAAACCAACTACAAGATAATTCTGACCAATTTTGGTTTCCAAACCTCAACCTCACCCTTCAGTCATCAACTCAACGAGTTGGAACCGTTGTAGAAGGTTCAAGAGATTCTAGAACAACACGAACTCCGACTGGGTCATTTGGACTTGAAGTAGAAAACTTCACTGTCTGGAACTGGGGAAAGGATTATTTAAGCTTTAAAAATAATAAAGAAACTATTGAAAGAAATATTGAAATTCAAAAAGAACAGACACGAAATTTTAGGCAGAATCTTATTTCTACCTATACAAAGCTTCTATACCTCAATGAAGTTTTAAAACTTAAAAAGCAGCAACTTCGAAATGCCTCTTTTGTCTATCGTTTAAATCGAGAAAAGGTTCCTCTAAAAAAAGTCTCTAAACATGGCTATTACCAAAGTCGAAGCGACTATTTAAGAGCTCAAGATGAATACTATCAAGCTAAAATAAATCTAGAAATTGAGTTTGAGAATATGGCGGAGCTTTTAAATGACCCTCCTGAGATAAAGTATCTTTTAAATGACGAATTTAAATATTCAAAAATTAAAATGACAAGCAAAGGTGCTTACAAAATAGCCTATAAGAACTCCCCTTTTTTAAGAACTGCTAAACTAAATCAAAGAACGACAACAAGAGACTATGAGATTGCATTAAGAAATAACTTACCTCTTCCAACAATATCAATCGACCTAGGATCTTACAAGCATGAGTTTGGAGGAGATAGCA
>NZAF01000031.1 GCA_002686115.1 Halobacteriovorax sp.
AATTTATAGATAAGATCACTTAGATGGTCTAAGGCCTCTTCTTTTGTAAAGATAACTTCGTGATGCTCACTGCCTAAATAGTCTGCAACGATCTTTGCATACTTTGTATCAATTGGATTTGTATCAACTCCAACGGCAAAAGTTTTAATTGGTTTTCCAAGTTTCTTCGCGGCGATGGCACACACTAAAGAAGAATCAAGACCACCACTTAATAAAAAGCCAACTGGTGCATCAGAATCAAGTCTCTTTTCCACGGCCTTCACTAGGTGATCGTGAATTCCTTGATAGACTTCTTCAAGAGGTCTCTCTTCTCTTGGTTCAACATCTCTATAGTCATGAAATGTTTTTATTTCTCCATCTGCATAATATGATCCTGGAGGAAAAGCTTTAATGTCTTTACAAAGTTTTAAAAGGGCCTTCGCTTCAGAAGCAAAACAAATCTTTTGATCGTCAGTGTATCCATAGAACATAGGTCTGATCCCCATAGGATCTCGCCCAGCGTAAAGCTTTCCTTTACTCTCAATAACGAATGCATACTCGCCATCTAAAGTTTCACAAAGTTTTTTTATTCCATATTCCTCAAAAACAGGAAGGATGACTTCACAATCTGAATCTGATTTAAAACCATATCTTGAAATGTAATCCGTTTTAATTTGTCTGTGATTATATATTTCTCCGTTGCATACGAGAGTCGTCTCACTCTTAGACACAAATGGCTGACTTCCATCTTCGCTTAAATCCATTATGGCAAGACGATGAAAACCGAAAGTATTTGAGGCTTCTGTTAAAAGAGTCGCACTTTGATCTGGTCCTCTGTAGTGAATTTTTTCTAATTCACTTTCAAAGAGACTCTTATCAATTTTCTTACCTACAACGAGAAATCCACACATTTATACCTCCAAACTACTCAACAAGAGAGTAAATTCATATTAAATATCGGCTAACCTTACATTTTTCTCAATTGAAATGTGTCTATATTGAGATATAATTAATAAAACAGACCTTATTGTGAGAATAATACAAAAAGCGAGTGTGAATATGGTTCAAAAATACGAAATCGATAGATTAGATATCAAAATAATCAACTATTTACGTGAGAATGCACGAATGCCTTTTACTGACCTCGCCAAGAAGCTCAATGTATCTGCCGGTACTATTCATCAAAGATACGAAAAGCTTAGAGAAGCAGGAGTCATTATAGGTAGTTCAATAAAGGTCAATTACGCAGGTCTTGGTCATGCAGTGACTGTTCTTTTAGGAATTCACCTTCATAACGCTAAAGATGTTGATTCTGTTATTGATAAGCTCTCTAAAATTGATGAGGTTGTTGAGGCAAATTATACAACTGGTAACTTTGCTCTCATCATCAAGGCCAAGGTCAAAGATATTGAACACTTCCACGACTTTTTAAGACATAAATTACAGGCCATTCCTGAAATTCGCTCCACTGAGTCATTTATTAGTCTTAAGCAAGTTATTGATAAGGATATCTCTTTAGATGCAAATACCTGACGAATCCTGTCGGCAATTTCGCCTTTAGTCTTTTGAAAGCCTATCTCGTTTGAGAGACTTTATAGGCAACATTTCAAGGAGTGAAAGATGAAGTTAATCCTAAGTTTACTTATACTAAGTAGTGCTCTCGCTAATCATTTTGATTTACTATGTGAGAANTCNCTTAGATATCAAAATGGCCAAACAGTTTCCGATAAAATTGAACTNTTCAAAGGAAACGAAAATAATTATGCCATNGGAAAGAAACAAGGAACGGGTTATTTTTTAGACATTACAAACAAGTCNAATGAACTNACTTTCTCTTCATCTGAAAAGATGCTCCCTAAAGATTTAAAAGAATATGANGGAAAGATTTATATTCTTTTTGCAGATAGAATACAAGTAAGAGATAGCATTAATTATAACCTCCTTCNTGAGTTTGCGACTCTTAAAAGCCCNATTGNAAATAAGTATCAAGCGGCATGGGAAATTGAAATTCTCGANGACAAGATCTATGTGGCCCATGGTTCAGAGCACCTCATGGTTCTAAACAGAGCGACTGGTAAAATCATCGATAAGAAAAAGTTTGATGTTCAAAAGAAGCCAAGCCACCGCTCAATTCTATCTGGAATCGAAGTCTATCAAAATAAAATATATATGATTTTTGATAATATCACTTATGATTTTGGTGATAAGACAAGAGCATTTGAAGGAATGGTTCTTGCTGATCAAAAAACGCTTAAAACACAAAAAATTATATGGCTTAATCAAAAAAGAGAAGCTCTTCATGAGCCAAGTCTTGAAAGAGATGGAGACGTTCTATACTCGCAAAATCTCCATATCATCTTCAATTATAGAATTGATAAGATCGAAAAACTTAGAAGCTTAAATCCTAATAGAAGACTTTACAACTTCAATAGAAAGGCCCTCGTTGGTAAGCCAATGGTTGAAAACAAAACGATTACTGGCTGCTTTAGAGAGTATTACTCAGATAGTGACGAGCCAAAAGTAATTTACTCAAGTTTTAGTTATTAAAAAATATCATATATAAAGTATCATCTATCCAAGACGATAAGTAATTATGAATAAAATACTTATCGTCTTTTTTACACTTCAATTATTAACTTCATGCTCTACTTTTCATCAAAGTGCAATTTATCGCTCAATTGCTTCTGAAGAGTCAGTTAAAAACTGTGCTGACAGTGTTAGGGCCATTGTAAGAAAAGAAAACGACACGGCCATAGAGATAGAAATTGGATTCCAAAATAAAGAAGGTGAATTTACTAGCTCAAGAGACATTATTTTAAATTCTATTACAACAACAGATGGAACGATAGGTCCCCTACTTTCGAGGACATGGTACTTTAAAACCAAGGCACCAGAATGGCTTGTCAATTTCCACAAAAACAGTCATCTCTCTTCATATAAGTTAAAAGAAATTCCTTTTTCTGAGCTTACTATAGATCAAAGACATGAACTTCTTAAATTCCTCTCAACAAGTAAGAGGAAGAATGATTTTTTTTCTGATAGAAAAATACATGGGATTAAGTTTAAAGATGAATTAGAGTTTACATTTGATCAAGAAACTGAATTTCTTGGAGAAGTTTATGAACCCGGAACACATCTTATATCGATTAAAGGGGTCTTGAGAGATATTGAATATATGTCTCCAAAGCATGTAGAAGATGTTTCTGGTATAGAGATTCATTTTAGAACGAATTTAAAAGCTGGTAATGTATCGAATGATGCATGGACTTTTCTAGAAGGTCTAAAGATGAGTAAATTTAGTCAACATGCTCATATCGTAAGTAAAATTGACCTTGAAAAGCTTAAACAGAGTAAAGAGATTCAAGTTGCAAAACATGCAGAATTTTATCGAAGAGTAAATCTTTTAGCTGAAATGGTTGAAGTCTTCACAAATAGAAGAAGAGTATTCATGAAAATAGATGAGGACGATAAAAACGTGACTTATTTTGGAACCACAACCTCTGATAAGATAAGAGGTATCTTTGAATACTTTTTAAATGTAGCCAACGGATCAAAGCCTCAAATTGGTGATAAATTTAAAATGGGCTATGTTGGTATGAGAGGTAGTGATAAATATGATAGTCCCGGCCTTTGGGGCCTTGAATATCGTGCCTTAAGCCGAAATGGACAAAGAAGTATCTACATGAACATCTTAAATAAAATTCAAGAACTCATGGATAATGGAAATATGGGAATAAGCGATAACGAAATGAGCGATTGGTTTGATTTTAAGAATTTGGATTCTACAAAGAAAATAAAGAATGCAATCTCGAATAGTTATTATCGCAAAAAAAAGGTATCTCCAGATGGTTATCATAATGAAAAGCTAAATCAAATTCTTGGAGACCTAAAACCAGATCAATTAAAACAACTCAATGAATTAGCTCAAGAGAATCTCAGTATCATGATGATCTTCCACAATTGGGATGAAGATATGTTAGTTTATAATAATCCTGAAGTTTTAGAGAAAATATATAAAGCACAAATGCGCGCAGCTCACAAAATCGTGAAGTTAATGAAGAAGACAAAAGAAGATGAGAGGAAAAAAGAAACTATTAATGCCGTACAAATGTTTTTAAAGGACTCCAGACTTATTAATCTCTTTGCTGAGTCATTTGAACTTCAAGATCTTGACTTAAGAATGAAGCAATAGATTAGTTCACCTTAGAATTTAATAATTCTAATAGCTTCATTGGTATTGATGATTTGTCATCTGCTATTTTAAATTGTTCCGCAATTAAAGATGAGGCTTCTCGCTCTTTATCTTCATGAAAGAAGAGTCGTTTCATTTGAATCTCTAAGTTAGAATTACAATTACCGCCATTTTCTTGTCCGCTTTCGCGAGGGTTAAAGGCTATACAACCATATGGTTTATTCTTTGCCCCAAATCCACAACCCCACGTTGGAAAATTGAAGAATGGACAGGTGTATGACTTTCGATAAAATTCACCTTTGCCAATTTGTAACATACTATCAAGACGAAACTCTTTTACAGACTTTTCAAGTCTCTCTATAAGTTCCTCATTAATAAGACCTTCATCTTCAAGAAAAGCAAGGGCTTCTAAAGCTTCAAGGTTTGTCATATTCATACTATTGGCTTCATAGGTACAGCAACGACCTGAGCACTTTAGACAGTCATTGCCTTTTCTCTCATTCTCGCGCATTGCTGTGATCAATATCTCTCTTCTCTCTTGTGGAGATTCAAGACCGGTTTCACTTTGAATCTTATTTAGTAATTTTTTATATTTCATCTAAAGTTCTAGAAGGTTTCTTATATTTAATCTTCCTTCACTTACAGTACGTCCCTTAAAATGGTCAACATAAACAGAAGTATTTATCACTTTTTCTTTTATTTCTAATGGAGTCAGTGAAGGATTCTTACTTAAAAGAAGAGATACTGCTCCTGCTACATATGGAGCAGACATCGAAGTACCAGAAAGAACCTTATAGTCATTGCCTGGTACGGTACTAATAATATTTCGTCCAGGTGCTGAGGTGTGAACTGTCTCTTTTCCGTAACATGAAAAGCCAGTCATTCTATTTTCTGGATTAAGTGCTGCTACGGTGATCTGATTATCTAGTCGGTAAGCTGCCGGATAAAGAGGACTAATATCGAGATTTTTATAATTATTTCCTGCTGCTGCCACAAAAATCACCCCATGCTCTTTACCAGCAAAGGCTAGATATTCTCTAAGTATTTTTGATTCCTTTAACATGCCCCAAGAATTATTCACAACACGTGCACCATTTTCTACGGCATACTTTGTCGCTTTAATCGCCCCGGCTAAATTCCCTCGCCCTTTATGATCCATGTATTTAACTGCCATGATACTAACATTGTTATTCACTCCCGCGATGCCAACGTTATTATGTTCTGCTCCGATAATTCCCGAGACATGTGTTCCATGCATATTATCATCCATTGGATCACCGTCATTATTAAATAAGTCTACTCCATTAATATCATCAACGAAGCCATTACCATCATCATCAATGCCATCACTACCGCTCGCTTCTAGTTTATTTATCCACATCTGATTTTTTAAATCGACATGGAGATGATCAACACCAGTATCGACGACAGCAACAACAATTTTTTTATTAAAATTTAGACTTCCCCAAACTTCTTTAATACCGATATCACTTCCAACAACACCAGGAATAGGAATCGTTCCGCCACCCCTTCTTGGCTCGTTATTTCCTCGATTATCAAGGGCCCACTGCAGAGGATACTTTTCATCATTTAAAAGCGGCTTTTCTAAGAGATACGTTTCTTGATTTTCTTCAACGATGAAGTCATTTGAAGATTTAAAAGCAGGTTTTTCTTTTACAATAAAAGTTGGATAAGGCTTTTCAAGGATGGCTTCTTTAGAATCTAGTGCATTCATAAATGGATGATTCTCATTCTTTACCATCACGAGGTAATCAGCACTTACTAGTTTCGAAATTAATAGAAGTATAAATATTTTCATAGTATTTCCTTAAGTGAAGCTAAAAACTCATCAACTGTATCGACTACTCTTACAAGATCTAAGTGTTCTTTACTAATAAACCCTTCTTCATGAGCATTCTTAAAATGATCAAGCATTGAAGTGAAAAAGCCATTAAAGTTCAAAACATAGATAGGCTTTAGATGGTATTTTAATTGTGCCCAGGTGATGATTTCACATAATTCATCAAGAGTCCCAAAACCACCGGGAATGGCCACAAATACATCTGAGTAATCATACATAAGCTCTTTTCTCTTATGCATCGTATCCACCACTTCAAGCTTCGTGAGTCCTTTATGACCAACTTCCCAGTCAATGAGTGATTGCGG
>NZAF01000032.1 GCA_002686115.1 Halobacteriovorax sp.
TTTAAGGGGATAATATATGATACTGAGTGGACAGAGTTGACACCTGCCCATACACAATTTTCATCTGCAAATACTTCATGGTTTGTATTTTTTGGACGACGTATTTTTTTAAATAATTCTGGAATATCTCCAACGTCTTTATCTAATGTGACAATATTATTTTTTAGGATAATAAGTCTATTCGTATAGAATTCAAGTTCATTAATAATATTGGTTGTGATGATAACAGTTTTTCCTGTCGAGACATATTTATCCAGAAGGTCTAGAAAATACTTTCTCCCATAAACGTCTATTACAGAGGTTACCTCATCTATTAGGAGGATAGGACTATTTGATGCAATTCCTATAGCAAGAGTCATTTGCATTTTTTGTCCACGAGAGTATTCAAAAAAGTTCTTATCTAATGATATTTTTCTGTCTTCAGCAATTTTATAAAAAAGCTCCAAGTCAAAATTTGGCATACTTTCTTTCATGATAATGATGTAATCTTTCATACTCATGGGGACATGGATTTCAAGGTTTTCATGAATGAAGAATATTTCGTGTTTTTTTGAAAAATTAAACTCATGAACACTTTCACCATCAATTGTAATACAACCTTCGCTTGGATGCTCAATACCTGCAATCATTTTTAAAAGGGTAGACTTACCACTTCCATTTGCTCCTAGGAGTGTCGTCAATTTGCCTTGTTCGAATTCCAAATTGATATCTTGGTGAATGAGTTGATCTTCAAATTTTTTTACTACATTTTTTAATTTAATCATGGCGATATTATCGGGTATTCCTGGTCTTCATATGAGTGTAAAATGAATAAATAATGTTAATTCAGTAAGTTAACTTAAAATAGCGACAATACACATTAAAATTAAGTGCCCAGTTATATTGTGGAATATATGAACGCCTAAAATAAAAAACACAAGAGTGGTATAATAAACTATCAATATCATTGATTTATTAAAGAGAGGATACTTTGAATTTACTTGTGAAATCACTTAAAAGTGTAAAAGATACGATTCTACCCAGTGGTGCAGAATACCGGAAACTTCCTTTTGGTATTGTGAAAGGAAATGTCATGAAAATAGACTTCCATCACAATTTTAGGCAGTACTTAGGACTTTATGAATTTGAATTAAACTCTTCATTTAAAGATCTTGTGAGACCTGGTTACAAGTGCTTTGATGTCGGTGGAAAAGGTGGCTATAACGCTTTGATGATGGCGAGGCTATCACGAGGTGCTCCAGTTGTTTCATTTGAATGTGAAGATGAAGCCGTAGATGAGTTACATGAGGTTTTTTCAAAAAATACCTATGATATACAAATACAAAAAGGCTTTGTAAGTAATGTAGATGATGAGAACTCTGTGACTATTGATACGGCCGCTAAGAAATTCTTTGTTCCTGACTTTATAAAAATGGATATCGAAGGTGCTGAAGTACTCGCGCTAGAAGGGGCAAGTGAAGTTTTAAAAGAACATATGCCTCATCTTATTATTGAAGTACATGGAAAAGATAAAGAAGAGGGATGTTTAGATATATTAAATGACCTTGGCTATGATATTAAAATTATCGATCAAACTACAATTTTACCAGAGAAAAGAGATACTTTTGCTCATATCAGATGGCTTGTCTGCAAAGGAAAGAAATAACTTTCTATGAGAAGTCGTGCCTCAGTAAAAAACTTTATAGCAAGTAATGCCAGAGTTGGAATCGGGGCTATCTTAAGTATTTTGTTAACACCACTTATCGTTAAATATGTAGGTGATGTTGAATATGGTACTTTTCGAGTTTTCATTGATGTCTTTTCTTATTTTTCATTAGTAGATATAGGGATTTATTCATCCTTCATTGTCGTTCTTAATCAAAAATTAGCCCTTAATAACCCATCAAGTACATCGCGTACTTTCTATGTTGCAAAAAGATTTTATAAAAGAGTCTTCTCGGTTGCATTGATCATATTTTTCATTACCAGCCCTTTGATTATCTACTTAGTTAAAACTGAAGAATTAAGTCAAAGTAATATTTATATTAGTTACCTCATATTATTTTTTTCACTTTTTAATCTGCTTTTTAAAGTTCACCAAGGTTTTTTAGAAGCAAATAATGAGTCCTCTTATATATCTGTTGGAGGAATCATACAGAATCTTGTTTTCTCTTTAGGATCACTCGTATTTTCTTATTATGGCTTTGGACTGTTTGGGCTTTCTACTTCATTTGTAATTTCAAGTTTACTTCCATATCTTATTTACTTTTTAAAAGTAAGAAAGGTAATTTCTAAAGTAAAAGTAACAAAGGATGAATATAAAGAAGAGGTAAAGAATGTTAATAAGCTTACTCGAGCAAATTTTCTAGTACATCTAACGGGGAAGTTTTCTCTATATAGCGATACTTTAATAATATCTTTTATCCTATCTCCAGTCTCAGTGACTTATTATTTTATCAGTAGTCGAATTATTTCTCTCGCCGCCACTCTTCCTGGGGCCATCTCAAGCTCTAGCTGGGCCGCTATGGGGGAGATATATCATAGTGGTGATCATGTAAAATTTAATGAATATGTCTTAAAAATCTCCAGACTAATTCTTGTCAGTTCATTGCTCTTCATCGCACCACTTGGATTTATCTCTCGTTCATTCGTAAATATTTGGATAGGACAAAAGTATTATCTTGGAGAGTTTTTTGTTTCAATAGTTATCTTTAATCTTTTTGTTCAAGTCTTGATGAACTTTTGGGGATGGTGCTTATCNACNACNCATCANCTTGATCGTGCCATNAAAATGCAATATATTGGTCTAGNTGTAAACTTAACTTCTTCANTCGTTTTTACATTCTATTTTGATGAAGTAGGNCCAGTTCTTGGAACACTACTAACCAATATNTTTATTAATNTCCCATGGTTGATATATTTGATGAAAGNTATTTATGGTATAAGNCCTTTTGTANTATTAANAAGTATNTNTCAGCATTTTTTCATTATGATTTTTTTGATTTATCTTTATTTAAAAGGACAGATTATCGAAGTTTCTAATTGGGGTGAACTTATCGGTTCTTCTCTATTTCTAGGAGTTGTCTTTTTAATCGTCGTTTATCTGGTAGGTATGAATCGCACTGAAAAAAAGTACTACCTCGATTTAGTCAAAAGGTTGATGAGAAAATGAATAAGATTATAAGAAAAATTCATTTTCTTTATCATCGATATATAGAGGAGATACTCTTTGGGAATTATCTTATTCCTTGGTTTTATAATACCTTTAAAAAGGTTGAGAAAAAAAAGAGGTTAGATATTGGACAAAGTGTTTTGGTGTGGAATATTGACTCTCTTGGTGATTCTACGTGGATCACTCCCGTGCTGAAAAGTCTTATAAAAGATCCACGAAAGTTTAAGGTGACTCTTGTACACAATGAATTGTGTAGTGTTCTTTTTAAAGGTTATGAGAATGAGATAACACTAATTGGAATAAACCCTAAGAAGTACTATACTCCTTTTGGCATTAATGACTTTAAGAGTCTTCCTTTAGAAAAAGGAATGTATGACTCAATGATTATTTTAGAGATGGGTTCAAGGCCTGCTGACGCTGGACGGCTCTTAGGTCATCATTTAGGTATTAAAAATATATCATCAACTAATTTAGGGACTTTAAAAAATATTTGCCATTATGTCGCCCCTGAAAACAAAGATGATTCACCTGAATACTGGCCTAAACATTTTTTAAAAACATTAGAACCATTTGAAATAGAGAAAGAACAAGCAAAAATTGACTTGCGTCTTGATCAAACTCAGGAACTCGATCAAATACTTATTCATCCTGTTGTCGCAGGCTATGGTATGAGTACAAAAATGTTGCCTTTAGAGAAAATGAAGACACTTATTAAATTCATTTTGGATAAGACTGATTATGATATTGTCTTGAGTTCAGGTCCTGGGGAAGAAAGGTATATTAAAAACTTACTAGACATGCTCGACATTAAAGTTGATATAAGTCGCATTAAGAATGTAAGTGGAAAGTTGAGTATTAAGGATCTTTTAAGGGTCATTAGTGAAAGTAAAGCGGTTATCTGTAACGATACTTCTGTGCTACATTTTGCCACAAACTTTGATAAACCTATTATTACTTTTTTTGGCGCCACAAATGAAAGTAAAATTGTAGATTTAGATAATGATAGAGTCTCTGTCTTTTCAACAGACTTGGAATGTCGTAGCTGTCATAAAAATAGTGACTATTATCCATTTTGGCCTAAGTGTAAGTTTGAAAGTGCAATGTGTCTTGATGATATTGATATGAACGACGTTGTAGATCGTTTAAGGGATATATTATGATAAAGGTAGTACGAGAACTTTTAAGACAAATTCCACTTTGGGTTATGATTCAAGAACTTAGACGAGAAGGGATCTACAATGTATTTCAACGCTTAAAAGTTCAGAGGAAAATTTTAAATACTACTCCCGTTTTTACTGAAATTGAAGATGAAGTAGAGATTCATGTTCTTACATGGAGAAAAGATTATATTAATTTATTATGGTCTTTAAAGACATTTTATTATCTCAGTGATAAGAAGTTTCCACTCGTTATTCATGATGGTGGTTTAGGGGAGTCTCATAAATTAGTATTAAAGAAGCATTTTCCAAATTGTCGTCTGATCTCACGAAATATAGCAAATGAAGAAGTAGAGACGTTTTTACTTGATCATGGATATAATGTTTCTAATGAATATAGAAAATCAAATGTTGCGACCCTTAAGGTTTTTGACTACTTTTATTATTCTCGTGCAAAGAGAATTATTCATATTGACTCAGATATAGTATTTTTTAAAAAACCTGATGAGTTTTTAAATTATATAAATTCTAGAAAAAGTGTTTTCAATAAAGATATGGGTTATGCTTATAGTACATCAATTGAAGAGTTAAAAGAGTTAACAGGCTTAAATATACCTCCTCTCATTAACTCAGGCCTATTTGTTATTGATAGAGAATCAATAGATCTCAAGATGATAGAGAAATGTTTATCAGAATCCTCTAAACTCTTTGATAATAAATGGGTAACAGAACAAACATTACATGCTATTTGTGCTACACAAGTAGACTTTGATTTCTTGTCAGAGGATTACCTGATAAGTACGAAGCGCTCTAATATAGGGGGGCTTGTTTGTAAGCATTATACAGGCTTTTTTAGACCTCTTTTTTATCAAGAAGGGTTAAAGAAGGTGATAGATGATAAAATACTAAACTTTCTCTAGCTTTATATCTATATAACATGCGGGAAATATCCATGCCCACTTCTGCTCATAATTCCACGTATATTTATTAGCAATTTTTTCAAATAGCCAATTTACAAAACGATGACGATGAAAATGAAGGAATTTATATCGAGTCTTAAATTTGGCTTTTGAATAATAAAATCTTTCATGATCAGGGTCAAAGAAATCAAAACTGAAATAACCAAGATGAAACTTATGAGTAGGGTCTGTATAAGAATTTGCCGAAGAAAAATGTGGAGTCTTTAGATGTAGAACACCACCAGGTTTTAGAAGTCGATAACATTCTGCCATTGTTTTCATAATATCGTCGATGTGTTCAATTACATCAAACATAATGATCTTATCATAAGTTTTTTCATCAAGAGGTAATGGAGTGTTATTAAGATCCCAGACTAAGTCGGGATTTGTTTCAGCTGCTATATCGACCATGAATATGTCGTCGTTTCTTTTTTCAAAACCAGACCCTAAAGATAGAACTTTCAAATTGTGTCCTTTTAATTTGTGTTTTCCTTTATATCGTATTTAAGAAGTAAAACATAAATATCAAGATTTATTAATGATTGGGAGGCTTTTAATGCCCTCTGCAACACTTTATTGGTACTTTTTTCCTTTGTTTTTTAAAGATTTTCGTATTTATAGTCACTTAGGCGTGACGTGAAATTTAAGAGCTATAATATTTCAATGTTTTACCGATAAATCCTTTGGAGAAAGTTAATTTAATGACGTTACCAAAGAAGAAAACTACATTTACAGAATCAGATTATGAAATTGAGTCAAAGGACTTAGATAATTTTTCTGAGACTAAAAATGATTCAAAGATCGATGATTTTGAAGTCGTTAAATCAACTCGCGCAAGTGGGGTTTTAAATTTTAAAATACCAAAAGAAATGGAAGAGAAGCTTAAAAGAATTAATGACGACAAGAATTTAAAAAATGAAAAGATTACAAAAATTCTAGTAGAAGATAGAGCTGGAAAAAAAGAAATTACTAGCGAAGAACTTAAAGAATATATTTCTAAAAATAAAAAAATTAACAAAATCACAATTGAAGAAGTGAAGGCCAATGATGTTAAGAGAATGAATCTTCATTTTGATAAAGAAAAGAATTCAAAGTTTTCAGAAACCTCTCAAATAATTGATCTATTGATGATTGAAAAGAATATTAATAAATCCTTCTTAAGGAAAAGAGATAAAGTTAAACTCAAAGATGAGTTTGCTGAGGTTGTAGAGTTATTAGGTAATGATACTACTAAAGTTAAAGTAAAAAAGAAGAAGCAAAGCTTGTTTGACGAGTTTGAAGAATTAAAAGGTTTTTCTGAAGTTAGTGGTTCTCATCGTGAAGATATTGCTGAGTCACCAGTTGCTAAACTATCTCTTGCAGATGAAGAGAGGAAACAGAATAAGAATCAAGAAAGTGTAAAGAAGGCCGTTGCTTTAGATATTGCTAAACATGAACTAAGAAGAAAAAATAGTAAGTCACTTTCCAAATTATATTATAAAGCTGTTAATC
>NZAF01000033.1 GCA_002686115.1 Halobacteriovorax sp.
AGCTTGCCACTGGCAACCTTTAACACTGGTTGCCCCTTGGGAGTACCAGTTTATAAAAGAAGCCAGATCATTGATCTGGCTTTTTTTTTGCTTTTTTTTAACTAGAAAAATTCAGCCTAATTTACTTCTTTGACCTACTAAACCAACTCTTCCATGTAGCTAATCCACTACGTTCACTTAGATTCTCATCTAAAAGGCCTGAGTCTTTCCAGATCTTAGATAGACTATCACTACCAAGCGTGTCTCTCCAAAGAGTATCGTAGTCATATGAGCTAAACCAAATTACTGCTTCCATATTGAGAGAATTTGCCTCAGTAAATAACTTAGATAAATATTCGTTTTGATAAGTCTCTGAGCTTGTAATATTTAAGCTATAGGCTGAAACATCTAAATTTTCAGCAACCCAAGCGGTCTCTACAATTGCATATGACTTATCTGGAGCGATTGTTTGAATTTGTGACAACCAATTTGTTGGAAGGTTTGCTGGGTCTCCAGCATTACTGTGTCCATAAAAGGCATACCCATAAGTACTAATTCCTACAATATCGACATAATCTTTAATATCAGTGAACCCAGTTGTTGCTGTATTCATTTTAGTAGAGCCCGGCTCTTTAAGAGCTATTGAAACCATTAACTTTAGATTTGGATAATAAGCTTTTATGTTTTGATACACTCTTCTTGCAAAGACTTTGAATTCAACAAACTTAGACGCATCATTTATCATTAAGTCACTAACTTCAGGAGCATAGTTAAAATACTTTGGTTTAAATCTTGCGATCAGCTCTAGAGCAAAATTTGTATAACTTGTGATGACTTCATCATCATCAAAACTTCGTGTGTCCCAAGGCGATGGCCTAGACATATTAGCTGAAGTTCCCCAAAAGTCGGTTAAGTCATTTCTTGCGCTATTTAGTGAATCGAGAGCAAGATAAATGACTTTGTCGCTATTTGTTTTGTTAACTCTGTTATTCACTTCATTTTGAATATTTGATTCATAATTTGAAAAATTTGGAAATGTTGATGCATCATTAAAGGGAATCCCCTGTTGAAAGTGATGAGCAACTAAATCTCCCTGAGCATTAATGAGATTATAAACATCTGTTTCAGCTTGAGTAGTTGCAGCATATAACCAAGGAGTGAATCCCATGTAAAAGACTCTCTCTTCGTTCCCTGTATCAGTATTGTCCCCAACTAAAGTCGATTCTTGATTTTCACTACAGGATACAATTAAAAGAATAAGCAATGTCACGAATGCTTTCATTTTATAATTTTACACATCATTAAACCAAATCTGTATAGGGAAAAGTAGTTTAATAAAATGAGAAGAGAAATATTTGTCTTTTTTAGTAAGAAATAGCCTTTGTCTTTCGTTTAAAAAGCTTTGAGATTATAGGGAGCTTTAAAAAGTATTTTGGAATGTGAAAAAGAAAGTCTCGATATCTAATTTCTGCAATACAGGCCAGCTCATCACCATTGAAGTAGCCAGGATTTCTCTTTAGAAAAAACTGAATTTCTTCATTACTTAAGTGCTTATCTTCAGGCTTACAATGTTCAATTTTTGCAGCTCCCTTTGATGTTGGAAATTGTATAAGACCAGAGTCTACCTTAAAGTTTTCTCCATATTTTTTTTGGTAAAACTCATTTAATGCCTTTTGAAGAGGTCTTGGTATTTCTCGCCCAGCTTTTGGAAAAGAGTGCCTAAAGTTCTTTCTCATCATCATATAAGTCTTAAAACCTTTACTCTGTAAGAACCAATAAAGAGGTCTAGTGCCACTTAAAAATTTTGACTCTAAGATATAAAAAAAGAAGGCTTTTTGAAGGGCCTTATTTCCCCAATAGTCTTTTCTAATGACAGTGTCACCAGAAAAAAGAGCTGTGTACTGTTTTTTCTTTTCCCCCATCCTTCTTCGAAAAATTGTCGAAAAACCGATGAGCTCATGGGCCTCATTTCTTAAAATAAAGACATGATCTTTTTCAAGTAAATCGGAGAGAAACATTTCAAACGAAACGTCATTGTAATATTGTTCAAAGAGATCGAACATCTCTTGATGATTTTTCGAAGTTAAATCTGAAATGTTTTTTCGTCTGTGTAGGACCTTAGACACACTTCCTCCTTGAGGTAAGATATTTTACCAATCCAAAATTCTAACTACAAATATTTTGTAAAAATAACAGTTATTTGGCCTTGAGGATGATGATAAGGCCCCGTAATTACTATATAAGTGAAAGGTCTAAAGAAAGATAAGATGATGAATCATGTATCAAACCTTCTTGTACTTTTGATACTTCAAACAGTTTTGCACCTACTGTCTGATGATAACACCACTTATAACCGTCATATAAAGACTCATCTTCAAAGTCGGCCATTGTTAAAAAGTGATAATGATCCATTTTATTTGAGTGAAAGGTATATCGAATAATAGAAGACAATATTAAACTTCTCTCTTTAACGTTCATGTCTTTTTTAAATATAAGGTTATTTAAATAAAGAGGCTTAAGTTTCTTATTAAGTTTAGGTGCGCTAAATCCAATTTTTGAAAAATTATAGAACCATCTTATTAGACTACTTAAATGACCAATCTCTATAGTCTTTGAGTCTTGTGGACTCCAAAGACCAAAGACGGCAACGATCTCGCCATCCTTTAAGACCTTATATAATCTTTTTTCATCATAAAAATTAGCAAATCTAAAACGAAGTTCTTCTTGAGAGATCATCAGGTAATGATTATTCATTTCTCGTTCTAAGAATTGGTTTTCCATATCTGAAAATTCAAACATCTCCACTTGATGGGACTGCTTAACAAGAAATGAAGGTGCGATAATATTCACCATTTTATAATTAGCTTTTAAGTGGTAGTAAAATTTATTTTTATGACTACTTAGTGCTTTCATGGCCTTTAAATTCTCTGCCAAGACTACAGTGTAATTTACTTTAACCGATGAAAATTCTTTAATTGAAGTCATTTTTTTTATGAATTCTGCGTAGAAAGATCGCCAAAGAATAGTGTATCGAAGACTATTAACTCTGAGATCTCCAAGATAACATACATCCTCCAAAACACCATTTAAATGAAGTTTTCTTTTAATGACCGTTCCTATTCCAGCAATCTCATTTTTCTTATTCTTTAAAAGTAAAACAAAATACTCTCCATAAGAATATTCTAAAAACTTAAAAAAATTAGGAGTACGATCATACTTAATTGACTGATTTGAATTCTCCATATCAAGTTTTCGATAAAACTCTAAAATGTCTTCATTATCTTTTTTCCCTGCAAGAGATATTTGAGGGTAATCTAAAAGAAATTCATCTAAACTTATTAAATCCAAAACTCTTTCTCTTTCAGATAATTAACAGTGAAGACTTTTCCCTGTTCTTCAATCCCTAGTTTTCGTAATCTTTCAATAGCAATATGTACTTCATCTGCATCTGTTGACTTAAATCGATGATCTTTAAAATGCATGAGATTTGGACCTTGATTGGCCATTATGTCGACATCTTGCTCGATAACTTTTCGTGTATAGAAATTAATAAATGGTTTTAATATTTTCCCGCCAATAACAATTTTATATGCAATATAAGTATATACACGGCTCTTATATTCACTCACAGGAGTAATCTGACTATTAATAATAAAGCCATGCTTCTCACCATACATATAGTCGACTCTCGTGATATTTGGATAGATAAACTCATCAGTATGAGTCATTGGCTTTTTATATGGATTTAGGATGATTTTTGTCAGTACACCTATCTCATCTTTTTCCTGATTGTACGTCACTAAAACTCTTCCATTCTTAACATCAACACTGAAAGGCACTTTAGTGAATGTCTTATTACGAAACCAATTTTTGTGAACATAGACTGTATGTGGGACATCCATAAAGTTTTCAGCGAGATGAGTGACGTTGTTATCAAAGTCGGTCACCATAAAATAGTGATTCCATCCTTTTTCATTTACTTTTGGAAATGACCAAGTTGGTAAGCCTTTAGGTTCTTCATCTCCCATCCAAANCCAAATAACACCTTCTCTTTCCACCACTGNATAAACTTGATTNTTAAAACGTATAGACTTATCTCTNGNAGGACCTTCTGATGGGATATCNACCACCTCTCCNTCCNCATTCATNGTCCATCCATGATATGGACATTTTAAACATCCATTAATCACTTCCCCTTCNGAAAGNTTAGCATATCGATGAGGACAACGATCGAGTTGAGCAATAACTTTATTCTNTACACGATAAATGACAAGAAACTGATCATAGANCTGTCTTCTAATTGGACTTNTCCCTACTTCTTTAGAAAGACAGGCTATGTACCAATTATTTTTTATTTCACCATCATTTTCTTCAAGTTTTGATATCAAATCGACTCCAAATATTTGATAACATTCTTATCTTTTACTAATTGTAATATTTCAACTTTGTTATTACCAATGATTCCTTCTTCCAGGTTCGCCATTTTATTATTAACGACGGTGAGATCATCTACAGAGCGACTCACACAGTGGTTTAATTGCCCTAATTCCCGGGCCAAATTATAGTGATAAATTGTGCTTAATCTATTTTCTACTTCGTCATCAGAAATATTTTGTTCACTTGTTAGAAAGTAGTAATAAGGTTTTTGCTCAGTCTTATTAATGGCAAGAAGACAGAATTCACCGACATCAGAAAATAAGTCATTCACCATTTTTGAATCGATCTTTTCTCCAACTAAATCAACTGTATTCTCTCGTCCCATAAATTCAAAACATGGTACATTATTAAAAAAGTCATTCACATATAGAATATCATTTATCTTATAGCGAAAAAACTCGTTACCTGTACTTACAATAGGCTTTACAAGCATACCTATTTTAAGTTCCCATGATGGTATGATTTGTGAAGTCTCGACAATCTCAAATTCGTAGAAGTGACTTTTGTATGCGAGAGGAAATTTATTATCAAATGGAATTGTGACAACTGCTTCAGTAGACCATAGCCCTTTCCCTTGAAAGCTTGCATGTGAAAAAATATTTTTTACCTTATCGGCATATACTTTTGACGTTGATGTATCCCATGCACTGACAAGACACAGATTCGGCCATAACTTTTTGACTAAAGTTTGTTGATCCATGTTTTTAGAATATTTAAAAAAACTTAAATCTGATCTTTTTTTAGGGAACTTTATGCTTAGACTTTTTCCATAAGGTAACCAAGAGCTTTTATCGTGACATGACATAATCAAGTCACTTTTTTCAATAATTAGATCAACTAAGTTTAAAAGAAAAGTCGGACTCCAAACTGATATCAATGTAAGGTCTTCACTTTCTACAAGTGAAAAGATAGTAGCAAACATGGCGTCTTCATTTGACTCTAGGTAAGCAATTTTAGGATCAGGAAGCATCATCTGCTCCATGATAATTCTCTTATGAAGTGGTAATAATTCCGAATCATCAGATTGATTTATTTTTCTTAATGACTCTGGAACCCATGAGAGAGACCAGAAATGCTTTCCTGACTTAATACCTGGAAACTTTTCATAGAGGTTTGAAATCCACGGAGATGATGCCCAGTCAAATTCATTTAAAATTTTCTTATTATAAGGGATGAGTTTTACCTTATCTGTCGAGCCACTAGTTGATTGGAAACGAATGTGATCATGACAGAAGCTTTCTCTCTTTTTTTCAATTTCTTGCCTTAGATCACTATAATCGACTATTTCTTTTAATGTCTTAAATTCTTCATAATCAACTTTGCGAGCAAACTCTTTCGACTTAAAAGTTTGTTCTTTTAAAATGTCTCTTTGAGTTTTTTCTAAATGCTTAGAGCCCTTTCGAAAAGTCTTCTCCTGCATCTTATTTAAATAGTGAATAATTTGATGAAGCATAACTTATTTTAAACTTAATCCCATATCTTTAATTTGAGAAATAGTATGGTACTTATTAAGTTCATCAATCTTTATAGATTGCTTCTCCTTTCCACACCAAACAATATTGGCCTTAACACTTCCTTGATAGTCCCCTAATCCAAAATGTAATCTTCTATCTTGTTGCGCTGAAAAACCATTTACAGAGAAGACCTCTTTCATTTGTTTATTTTTTCCATATGATAAATATACTCTTGAGTTGATTGCGTCTTTATTACAAGCTTGTCCATTTCCTTTTAACTTGATACCTACCCATGATTTCTTTTCATGAAATTCATTCTTATAAAATGAAGGTCTATGAAACTGATGTGAAACAACGAGATCCATCGCACCATCATTATTTAAATCAAGAGCAGAAATACCTCGAGAATTTGTTTCTTTTGTCAGTCCAACATGGTCTGCAACGTCTACAAAACGCATTCCTTGATCAGTCCCTCTATTTAAATAGAGACGATTCTTCTCTTTTCCAAAGATACAATATCCTCTGATATCTCCCCACTTATTTGCCATACTGTGTATATGAGGAGCAGAACGTGCGATTTTTTCATTAACATACCAGTAGTCAGGACAACTATCACTATCGTCTAAACGATCAACAAGATTATCGACCATTCCATTTGCCTGGCCCATATCCTGAAGTCCATCATTGTCAAAGTCAGCTACCGTTGCACCCCACCCAAAGCGTTCTTCATTAAGAATTCCTAATTCAGTTGCTCTATCCACGAGATGTGGAGTTACATTATCTTCCTTATTCCCCATATTCATCCAAAGCATTGAGCCTTCAGCTTGCATAGCATGGTGAACATTTGAGATATGAATATCTTGACGAAAGTTTCCGTCAAAATCACCCAAAGAGACATTCATTCCTTTATAAGTATCAAGACCAATCTCTCCAAATATTTTTCCTTTTACTGCAATAAATTTCTTACCGCCATCATTGAGATAAAACTCATCTGGTCCAAAGTCATTTGCAATATAGAGATCGTTAAACCCATCATCATTAAAGTCACTTGCTCCTAATGCAAGAGACCAATAAGTCCCAGAGAGCCCCCACTCTTTTGAATCTTGTTTTTCAAATTTTCCATTCTTTTGAATATAGATATCGTTAACACCACCATTATCGGACTGGTGCCAACTCGAGTGCATGAAGTTAAACATTCTTTCATCACCTTCATACTGTGGTTGTGGTAGCTCAAAAAGATTTAACTTTGTTTTTTCTTTATAATCTGGAAGATGTCTTGGCCAAACGTTACCAACAATCAAATCAAGCTTTGAGTCATTATTAATATCAAAGAAGATTGCAGTAATTGAGTTTGTATAGTGATCAAGCCCAACTTCTTTCGTGATATCTAAAAAGTCTAGTTCTCCGCTTTCTGTTAAGGTATTTTTTAGTAAGACACTATGGCCAAAGGCATAGGTAATAAAGAGATCCTGATCATTATCATTATCAAAGTCGATAAAAATAGCATTTGAAGGTAGGCCAAATTCTTCGATCTTTTGAGTTCTTTCTTTTAGTGCTGAGATTTCAACTTTCTTAAATTTAAAATCTCCTATATTTAAATAAAGAGAGTTTCTATCAGCATCTCCTTTTAAAGGAAAAGTAAAAAATAGATCAACAAGACCGTCGTTATTAACATCACCACTTCCAACTGCATCTCCAACACTTAGGACCCACTTTGCAATATGATGAATTCGTTTATCAATTCGAGTGAGAACCTTTCCAAAGCTTGGATCGACGGTAGTTTTTTCAGGCATAACCTCAGTAAAGTGAAAGGGTATTTTATCGACTATGACTTTTGGTACGATAAAAGTTTTATATATGAACCCACCTAAAAGAAAAATTAATACCATCGTTAAGATTCGAATATAGTACTTTGATTGTATAAATCTCACATTGAAGTACTTCTTAATACCTTCACTGACTAATGCTTTCTTATGTTTTGATAGCAGCTTATACGTTTGAAAAGTAAAGGCTGCGTAGAAGAATGTATAATAGCTTTGTCCTATGTGAAAAAGTAAATCAAGGATAGCAATAGCAATACCCGCTTTTATCTGATCTTTTTTTCCATTTGGAGAAGTTGCGGGATCAGTAATCATAAAGAAGGTGAATAAGAAAAATGCCGGAGAAGTTAGCGTCCCTAGAAATAGTGTTTCAAAAGGCAGATGATATTTCATGATCATACCACGCAGAAATGTTTGCAGTGTGAAGACTGTTAAAAATGACAGTACTAATGGCGTTCTTTTTACTCCTGGAAGAATAACAAACACACCCAACATTACCATAAAGACAGACATCGATTCGATTCCATTCCACTGATAAGCTGGTGATGATGTAATAACATGACCAAAGAATAAAAGTGAAAATGTAACTGCAATTTGAGCTGGATTATANGCATGACGNCCATTGAATGTGAAAACNTACTTTGANCCTATTGCAAAGAAAACGGGAATNAGAAGTATGTANTAGTCATGGGAATAGTTGAGAAGTAANCTGAGAGAACAACTTGTAATAATTGCTGAAAGNGGAAAATANATCTTTTTTCTAAANAAGTAAGAGAAGGTAATTTCAAAAAAGGCACAACATACAGTTGTNATTANAATTTGCATTGGTGATCGNTTAAAGCCTAGAACCGTTACACCNAGAACAAGATAAGTNACAAGAATTCCTAAAAACGTTAACTTTAGTGAATTCTTATCTTTTAAAANCCAATTCTTTATACTTTGATATGGTGATGAGATTTCCTGTTTCTCGTTTGCGCCTTCTACTAATGTATTCATAACCTTCCCGTGTTAAAGCAATACTGCGTCAATAATACCTTTTTATTAATTGATTTTCCACGTTCTTGTTGACTATAATTTTTAAAATACAGAATTCTAAAACATGATTTTAGTCAGTTAGGGACTTTTTTATGAATCTTGCCATTTTTTCCTCGCTCCCGATTATACTTATGTCTATTTCTCTATTTTTTAACAAGAAACAGAATAGTGGAAAAATGGTTGGTGGAAATATTTCTCTTCCAAAAAGTTTCTGGTTATCTTTCACTATTGGCACATGGTTCTTTCTCCCCTTTACTTTCTATGGAATGGACGTTGAAAGTGGAATAATGAATGTGATTCACTTTCATCTTCTAAGTTTTTGGATACGTGGTGTTCTAGAGCTTTTTATGATTTATAAATGGTTTAATTGGTCTCCTCGTTATGGGATTAGTCATGATCTATTTCACCTTATAGGACTTATCACAATTGTTTATCTCTACTGGCCGGATCAGATAACAAGAGCAACTCTTCTTGTTTTATTTTTTTCTGGTCTTCTTATTGTCTCGACTATTTTTGAAACTGTTTTTGCAATTTTGTTTTTTCAAATTAGAGGGGAAGAAAAGCATAAGATATACTTTGCTGATGATTCACAAGAATGGAAATTTGTTAATTCCCTCACAACTCTTGCTAATTATATTTGCTATGGTTACTTATTCTTTCTTGGTTTTTTAACTTTTGAACTTGCTGTTTAATTCTAATTTTGAAAAGAATCACTGTCGATTAATGACTCAAAGCTCTTATCTATAGGGCTTGGTGCTTGATCATTAATTTTCACAAGTCCTCTCCACATACGTAAGTATATACTCCAAAAGCTGGGTCTTTCTGCACTGAAGTCAACAAACTTAGGTAAATGGTACCATGAAACATGTGGATGCTGATGATGCGCTAAATGATGATGGTAATTTAAATAAAACCACTGCGTAAATTTTGAAACCTTTAAATTCCAAGCTCCATTTCGTATATCTCTTACTGTGTATGCATGATCTGCATATTGTAGACTTGACCATTGAAGAGCAAAACCAAAATAGCATATAACCCATCCTAAAATATTTAAATCTAGGATGTAAAAAAGAGATATTTGAAATACTAATGAAAAGAGTACTTCGATTCTCATTTTTGTAATTTCTGACTTAGGTCTCTCACCAAGGTGACGAAGCATTCCAGCTCCCCCCATTCGACCTCTCTCATAGTTGTCGTATCCACTCCAACCACTTTTTAAGAGTGAATTAGGTGCAAGCATGAGCCACAATGATCCGACCGGTGGGCTAATCCAGTAAACACCAGTTAGGATGAAGTAGAGCATCACTGTCTTTAAAAACTTACTATCACGATCATGATAGGCCTCAAACATTTCAAAATCTGTTCTATTTTGACGGTGATGATTTAAATGACAGCTTTTTTGAAAACTAAACCCAGTCGGAAAGAAGGCTGCAAAAATATTTCCAAAGATATAGTTTACTTTTTTATTAGTATTGAAATTTGAATGTACAGTCTCGTGTAACAGACTGAAAACTGTGTTACCAACAAAGCCAAAGGCAATAAAGCAGAACAATTTTATGTACCACTGTGAAGCATGACTTGCGAGCCAAAGAAGATAACAAGAAGAAGATATTGAAAGTACTGCCACCAAAAGATTGATTTTATTTGGAACAGCAATATTATGTCCTAAATACTCATTCTTTTTCATTTAACAACACTACCTAAAAGTTTAATTTGTTCTTTATCGCCGTATATTTCAGCATAATGCCGTGAGTTTGCCAAATACCAGTTACTTAAACTCTCTAGAGCATGAACTCCTACAGAGGGATGTAAGTGATGCATACAATGATAACCGATGTGATGAGGAGCAATCAACATTCTTCCAAATAAGCTTGTGTGATGATCAAAGCTACACTCTAGTATTGTATATATTTTTTTATCTTCTACGATGTCATATTCATGCTCAATTAAGAGACGATAAATACACAGAATACCTGCAACGGGTAACGCCATATAGTATGCATAGAAGATAGAATTAAATTTGAGAGCAAGTCCAAACAGTAAAAGATGAAAAATACTTTGATAGCGAGCTTCCTTACAGCACTCAATGACTTCTGCATTATTTTTAAGATCAGACTTAGAGATATCTTGTAAAAATAGTCTTGCATAAGAACCCCTCAGAATTGGAATATAATATGCGACAGAGCCAACAAATCCTCCAAAAATCCAAAATGGAACAAAGAGCGG
>NZAF01000034.1 GCA_002686115.1 Halobacteriovorax sp.
ACCCTTAATTACTTTCTAAATAATACAAAGTATCTTAATAGGGCAAAGGTCTTATACATTCCTAGGGGAACAGCTAATGACTTTGCCAAGTCGTTATATGGTCAAACACTGAAATTAGAAATAACGAATGAACATATCCTAGATATTATTAACAATGCTCTTTTTGTGGAAGTCCCTGTCATGCAATGTAATGATCAAAAATTTATTAACGTAGCTACAGCAGGGGCACCGGCAATGGTTACGGATAGTGGAAATAGTCTTATCAAAGAGTATGGTGGAAGACTTAGTTATTTTATTAGTGCAATAGAGAAGGTTATGACCTCTTACTTATATGATATAAAAGTTTGTCATGAAGATACTTGTAGGGATTATAAGTGTTATGGCTTTTTTGTCTCTCAAGGACTGTATGCAGGGGGAGGAGTAAGGACTAGTCTATCCCAGGTGCCTTTATTTGGTAGAGAATTTAGTCTTACATTTAAAGAGGATGAGTCTGTACTTGGAAGTATTAGTTCGGTGGTCAAAATTCAAAATATGAATAGTAGGGAAGAGCTATTAAAAGATGAGAGTGCGATAAATTTTTCTATGCATGAAAAGGTTATAATAAGTTCATCAAAGAGCATTGATGTAAAGCTCGATGGAGAAGAGTACAAAAGTAAAGAACTAGAATTCAGCAAAACCAAAGACCAAATAAAATTCTACATTTTTAATTCTTAATTCACTTTCTCAAAGCTCTTCTCAAAGGTATCCGTTTACTTTTTGAGACGAGGGGTGTCTAAGGGCTCGTTATTTCAAACACTTAAAAAATTCTTTTTTGTTCATACTTGCATACTTACCAAGGATGGCAAGAAAAAAATTAATTAGAACTAAGGACTTTCCGTATCACATTTATGCTAGAACCAACAATCAAGATTGGTTCATAGATAAGCTCGATGATATATGGAGTATATATTGTGACTTACTTTGTATTCTTCATTATTTCTATGACTGCAAAATACATTCATTTATAATGATGAATAATCACTTCCATCTTCTCATTTCAACGCCATGTGAGAATATAGATGATTGTATGTTGTACTTTATGCGAGAGTCTGCAAGAGAGATAAATTTACTATTTGGTAAAAGATCTAGAGTTTATGGAGGTAGATATAAGTGGAGCCTTATAGATAATGATCGCTATTACTATCTAATAATGAAATATATATACATGAATCCCCTCAAGGCAAATATGTGTGATCATGTTGAGAGTTACCCATACTCGACTCTAAGAATGAAAGTCGGTCTAAGTAAGCTCGATGTTCCGTTAAGTCCATTTTTTGATGAATTCTACAAGTTATCACACCCATTTCAATTGGCTGAATATTGTAATCAAGGTGTTAGTAAGAGTTTAGATGATGTTATCACTAAAGCATTGTCAAAACCTGTATTTAAAATCTCTAGTAGAGTAAAAAAAGATTTCGTTAATGAACTAGAAAAAGAAACGGTAGGTCGCAAAAAGTAAACGGATACCTTTTGGGAGGGAAGGGAGCGTTAGCTCCCTTTATTTGAAATGTTTTATGTGATGTGAATTATTGATTTAGTGAAATTGTCGTATCGAGATAGAATTCTTTGGCGGGAACAATTTCAACTTCAGCACGTCTATTTAATCTTCTTAGATCCGTGCTATTTGTTATGACGGTGGGTTTTTCTTCGCCATAACTAAATGTTAGTATTTTTGATTGATCGATTCCTTGTTTGATAAGCGCATTCTTCACGTTCTTTGCTCTCTCAAGTCCAAGGTCCTTATTGTATGAACGTGGACCTATTTTATCGGTATGTCCTTTAACAATTATCATGAAGTCTTTTGGAGCCTTATTCAAGGCATCACTTACTTCATCTAAATAATGAATTTGTTGTGTGTGTACTTTACTAGAGTCAAATTCAAAGTTAATTGTTGCGAGCTTTAATGGATAATCAATAATGTCTTTGTCTTTAGTATATTCATTTGGGACTTTAGTTTGATTATCTTCTGGTATATCAAGTGCCTTCTCATTTGAAGAGCACGATATAAATAATAATGTCATTATACTTATATTTGTTACTTTCTTTAGCATAAATACCTCCGATGTTTTTTGCTTAATATTAATTTAAAATAAAAAGTCTAAGAAATATTTGTTATTACTTTTATTAAATGTGTAATTATATTCACATCTAAATTTCTAATTTAAATTAAAGTTAACAAGGTAAACACCTGATAGCATAAGTAGGGCTCCTATAATCTTTTGAGTGGAGATACGATCTACAGGTGAAGAGAATAATCCAAAATGACTAGCGATTATTGAAAAGATTATCTGACCAGAAACGCCTAATGTAATAACAGATGAGATACCAATCTTTGGAATTGCATAGAAGTAGACGATAAGGGCGAGAAAACTCATCGTTCCTGATAATAGATAGAGATGTTTAGGTATGCTTAGAAGTTCTTCTTTTTGTGGGAATCCATTTTTTGAGAGACCTAGATAGCATAATGATAAGATAAGGCTTATTAAAAAAGCAACCATGGCCGCAAATATTGGGTTTTTAACAAGGCTTCCGATTTGTGAGCTTATGCTATTTTGAAAGGCAAGAAGAGCTCCTGCAAAAAAAGATAATATGAATAATAAACTATATTTCATCTTTGGACTCCAATTTAGACTCAAAAAAAAGGGACATCCGAAGATGTCCCTTTTTTATATATTAGGCATTTGATACTTTCTTATATATCTCTTCAAACTTTTTCTCTAAGCCCGGTGTTTTCTCTCTAACTTCATTATAAGTTAGAACCCTTGGCGTCTCTTCTGCCATATGATTTGTGTATGCCTGAGGCTTAAAGAATAATGCAAATGTATCTTTATAAAATACAAAAAGATTAATTAAAGGTAACATTGCAATAATCGTTAGGATCATAACATTTGAACCCTGCCAAACATGTAGCCCTAGTGCACTTAAAAGAATTGGTGTCGCTAAAATAAGTGACGTCTGTACGTAGAAATTAGCGATAAATGTTAGTCCAATGAGAATTTCGATCCCTTTTAGCGCGTAGTAATGGGGTGTAATACTCACAACTGCTAATTGTGAATTTTCAACTGAAAATAAGCCTAGAGCATCTATTTCCACAAAACCACTTAGTCCTGAAATAAAGAATAGTGTACCTAGAAATAATCTGGATAATATAATATTAAATGAATCTCTTGTTTTAAACATAATTCCTCCTTTGATTCTTAACACCATTTTATGTGAATGGCGCAAATAAGTATTTTAGTTAGCTTGGATACTTTGTTTAAGTTTTTACACATTTTTTGACGTGTTATTGAAGGGTTAGCGTACTGATTCTTATTTCAAGCTTCGAAATCTTGTCTGATATTTCATCCATGATTAAATTTGCACTTACATTGTCATAGTAGTCTGCCTTAATGAAAAGATCGTCAATTATCTTTAGTTTTTTTAGATAATAATGTTTTTCTATAAAACCAATATCCTTGTAGTAAATATTTTTCCTAGCTTCATCATCAACTTCTTTAAGTCTTCTCTCTATCTTCTCTAAACGTGAATAAAGCATCATTTCTTTATTCTTGTTCATAATATCGAGTGTTGATAAATCTGTTGATTCTTTACTTTCTTTTTTACTTTTTATAATAGTGAATATCATAACAACTCCTTTATTACTGCGTCTTATCCATGACGATTGTTCTGATTGGAAAAGGTATAGAGATTCCATTTTTGTCATAATGTTTCTTAATGTTAATGATGGCCTTATGTCTGGCTCTTAAAAATGCTTGATTTTCTGGGTAATGTATCCAAATTCTTGCGACTAAGTTTATTGAACTATCTGCAAATTCTTTGAAAAATACTTCAGGTTCTTCATCTTTTATAATCTCATTAATATTTAGAAGAGCTTCTTTCGTCACTTTTTCAACTTTTTCTAAATCATCTTCATAAGAAACCCCAACTTCTATATCAATTCTTCGTTTAGGGGTTGTTGTGAAATTCGTAAAAGGTTTTGTAAACATATGCTTATTAGGGATGATGATTTCTAGTCCCTGAAAAGTCGTTATGCTAGTTGTTCTTAGATTAATATTAGTAATTTTTCCGAAGTGTTGATCAAGCTGAACGATGTCTCCTAACTTATAAGGTTCTCTAAACGCAATAAAGATACCTGAAACAAAGTTTGAAGCAATTTCTTGAAAAGCAAAACCAAGAGCTAAACCTAGTACACCAGCACCAGCTAATAACGATGTCACAGTCTTGTCAAGATGTAATATCTCCAAGGATACAAAAAATCCAATTAGTATAATGATAAAATAAATAATTGTATCTAATAAGCTCGTCACTGCTTCATTCTTACTAATCTTTGGTAAAACTTTTGAGAACACCTTTCTTGCTAGTTTTGCTAAAAAGATAAAGATTAGTATAATGAATATTGACGCTATGATGTTTGGGATTGATTTGATAACAATCTCGTACCATGAGACTAATCTTTCTTCTAGTAATGAGAATATACTTTTAAGTTCTATTTTTTCTATTATATTCATGACATCTCCTTAAATGTTTTACATTGTTAGGATGCCATATATTGTTTTTTATTAGTTTTATTGTTGTTCTTTCTCTTGTGTAGATATCTACACATAACTTTCATCTCATTTTGATGTTTTATAATGCCTTTAGGGACAAGATATATCCATAACTTAGTTACTACTTAGTAACAAAGATTTTTATGGAGGATTTATGAATAACAATAATTTTAAAAGACCAATTGCAAACATTGATGATGCCACAGCAGAGCAGATTACTGAAGTTTTAAATAATCTATTAGCTAATGAGTATGCTCTATTTACTAAGACATTAAATTATCATTGGAACGTAACAGGGCCAAGATTTCACAGTTTACATAAGTTCTTAGGTGAGCAATATCATGAGTTACTTGAGATGATGGATGGTCTTGCTGAAAGAGTTAGAGTACTTGGGGAAGTTCCTCATAGTACACTTAAGAAAATGACTAAAGAAATGGATATTAATGAAGTTACAGGTAACTCTCTTTCAAGTAGTGAGATGCTAAGTGACCTGTTTAATAGTCATATGATGATTCAGTCATATATTAAAACTAGTATTACAACAGATAAAAACTTTGAAAAGCAGCCAGGAATTGAGGACTTTTTAGTCGGACTACTCAATAAACACGAAATGATGAGTTGGATGCTTAAGTCTCACTTAGACTAGAATCTTAATAGAGGAGGTTTTTATGCAATATAAATTGAATATTAAATCAAGTTTACTTTTAATTTCGATGTTGTTGATTAGCTTCTCTACCTTTTCTAAGGCGAAGAACGGGGAGTGGGTCATTGTGAGAGGAAAGGTCTCACATGCTGCTCCTGATTACTTCATCTTAGATAAAGGATATAAAAAAGTTCTTGTAGAAATGGATGACTGGGATTGGTTTAAAGAAGGATATAAGATTCTTAAAGGTGATCGCGTCATCGTACAAGGAAAGATTGATCATGACTTTTTAGAGAGAAGAAAAATTGAAGCAAATAGTGTTTATGTTCAAGGTTTAAATACATACTACTATGCAAGTAGTGATGATGAAGAGACAGAACCTTATCATCACCATTATTTCTTTGAAACTTATGAAATTCCTGATGAGATTAAATATGATTTCACTGGAACAATTTCAAGAATTGATGACAGAGAATTTGTCTTAAACACTGGTTTAAGAGAAGTAACCGTTGATACAGAAGACATGAAGTACAACCCAATGGACGATAAAGGTCTAACGCAACTAAAAGTTGGAGATGCAGTAAGGGTATATGGTGATATTGAAAATAACTTTTTCACTGATGATGTACTCAACGCAAATTGGATTATTACATTAAAAAAACAATAGGAGGATTTATGAGTATTACAGATAAATTAAACCCCGTAGAATTTAGTGATGGAAGTAATCAAGACCTCACAACAATATTAAAAGGTGAAATTTCAGCTAAAGAGGCATATGATCAGGTGATGAGTCAGGTAGATGATTCTCCAGAGATCGAACGCTTAAAGTCGATGAAAAAAGATCATGAAGAAGCTGTTGAGTTTTGGAAAAAACAGTCACGTGTAAAAGGGAATGTCCCAACATCTTCTTCAAGTATATGGGGAACAATTGTTAAGTCATTTGTTGGAACTTCAAAGATTTTAGGAGATGAAAAAGCTTTAGAAGCTCTCAAGAGGGGAGAAGAACATGGGCTTTCAATCTATAAAGATATGCTAAAAAGTGATCTTATTTCAGACCTTCAAAAAGTTGAGATTACAAATCGCTTTATTCCAAATCAAAAGAAGCATATTGAAAGTGTGAATGCACTTATTAAATTACAATAGGAATATACATGAATACGATAACTTTAGATCAAGCATTAGAAACATTTCATAAGGATCAAGTAGACTTTAAAAGTGCTGTACATGAGATTTATGAAGACATCGTTGAATCAGGTATGCTGTCAGATAAAGATATCGATAGATACTTTATGAGACTGATAGAGCCTAATCGATCATTAAGATTTAAAGTCGAGTGGTACGACGATAATAATAAATTACATGTAAATCGAGGTTATCGTATTCAATTTAATAATGCCCTAGGTCCTTATAAAGGAGGACTTAGGTTTCACAAAGATGTATCAGAAGATACATTTAAATTTTTAGGTTTCGAACAGATTTTTAAGAATGCTCTTACTGGTCTTCCTATGGGAGGCGCCAAAGGTGGAGCTGACTTTGATCCAAAGGGTAAGTCTGACTTTGAAATTATGCGTTTTTGCCAAGCCTTTATGAGTGAGCTTTACAAACATATTGGACCAAATATTGATATTCCAGCAGGAGATATTGGAGTTGGAACTCGAGAGATTGGATACCTATACGGTCATTATTTAAAACTCACAGATCAGTATACTGGAGTGTTAACAGGTAAAGGTTATAATTTTGGTGGCAGTTGTGTTCGGGAAGAAGCTACAGGTTATGGAGCAACTTATCTACTTGAAGAAGCTTTAAATGAGCATCAACGAAAAATTGATGAATTAGATGTTCTTGTATCTGGTGCAGGAAATGTCGCCTTACATGCAGCTGAAAAGTTAATTGATTTAGGTGCAAAAGTATTAACTTTATCTGACTCTGGTGGAACATTACATTTTCCAAAAGGTTTGACAGCTGATCAACTTAAGAGGATTAAAAAACATAAGCTTGTTGAACATAAGAGTTTAAAAGATATAAAAGATCTTGAAAGTGAATTTTATGAGGATAAAAAGCCATGGGGACTTAAAGCCGACTGTGCATTTCCTTGTGCGACTCAAAACGAAATAGATAATGAAGAAATAAAGGAGCTCATAAAAAATGGAGTATGGTGCTTTGTTGAAGGGGCCAATATGCCTTTAAGTTCAAAAGCTCTAGACTTTCTAGATGGTGGACAACTCTACCTTCCAGGCAAAGCCGCAAATGCTGGAGGTGTTGCAGTATCTGGTTTTGAAAGGACACAGAATTCTATCCATCACCGTTTCAGCGCTGGAGAGATTAATGAACGTCTCAAAGTAGTGATGAAAGAGATTCACCAAAATTGTAAAGACAATACAAAGGTTGAAGGCGAGTTTTTAAATTATAAAAAAGGAGCAAACCTTTACTCATTTAAAAAGATTTATAATACAACACTTAGTTTAGGTATATGATCGATTAATCAGTAGGATTAAACTTATATCCTGCTCCATGAACAGATTCTATAATGTGAGAGACTGGACCTAATTTTTTTCTAAGCTTTGATACATGTGTGTCCACAGACCTTTGGTAAACATGAACATCTTTACCCCAGATATCATTAAGCATTTGGTCTCTTTCAATGACATTGCCTTTATTATTTGCAAAATAGGTAAGGAGTTTAAATTCAAGTGCAGTTAGTTCGACTTGTTCAAATTCTTCATTATTTAAGACTTGAACCTCTTGGCTATCTTTATCGATTTTAATTTCTTGCCAAGAATAGTTATCTGAAGCACTTTTGAACATTGCAAGTTTTTTTAGACGAGCATCAACTCTTGCTTTTAATTCAATTGGGTTAAATGGTTTTGTGATGTAATCATCAGCACCAACAGAGAAGCCTAGAACTTTTTCAGAGAGGTCACTATGTGAAGTTAAAAAGAAAATTGGTACTTCAGGCATCTTAAATTGTATATGTGAACAGAGGTCTAGCCCGCTACCATCAGGTAATTCAATATCAAGTAAGATGAGGTCAAATGATTGTTTTTCAATGACAGCTTTAGCGTCCTCAACTGTCTCAACCCACTCAAGTTCAATAAGTGGACTTACGATTGAATTTGCCACCATGCGGTAAATTTCTTTGCTGTCTTCAACTAATAATATTGAATTTTTCATGTTATAACCTATACAAACCCTGATTGATTAATAATTGTTGAGATATATTATGCTAATAAGTCTAAGATTGGTATAAGTATTTAAGGTTTGGAGGTAGACAATGCCTAATATTGCTAATGAAAAAGCGAGCCCTGGTCTCGAAGAGTTCTCTCTTGAGTTTCATGGGGATAGAGTCCAAGAAGTTAATCTTATTTTGGAGCTTGTAAGTAAAAAAGATTTGGACGCAGTGAGAAAGATTGCTCATAAGTGGAAGGGTTTTTGTGAGCCTTACGGCTTTAATTTTTTAGAGGAGTTAAGTATCAATCTTGAAAGGGCAGCTATTGATAAGAACCTATCTCAAATTGAAAATACCATCAATGACATTGTGAGTTATTTAAAGGAAAAAGAAGTTTACATTAGAAAATAAGGTGGAGATTAATGGATCGACATAAGATACTTGTAGAGAAGACAAAGAAAAGTTTTGTTATTTATTCATTACTTGGTGTTTGTTTAGTTGCAGTTCTTTCATACCTTGCATTAAATTTACACGTTAAAAACTTTAAAAGGCAAAGCGCTCTTCATGACTTAAACGGTCTTGTTTCAAAGCAGATGATTTTTGTTCATAAAATTTCTTCTTTAGGTGAGAGACTTGATAACTATAATAGTGAAGAGTCGATAGAAGCCGGAAAAAAACTAAGTTCAGAGTTACGTAAACTGAAAAGCATGAATTTAGAAATTAATGAATTTATAAAAGATAAGAAACTTCCCATTTTTGTAGAAGTTAACAAGATATATGCTAGTTTAGATGCAAAATCAAAAATGAAGAACTTTATGATTAAGGCAAATGAACTTATTAAGAATAAAGACTTAAACTATAAAGACATAAAGAATCATATCAACTTTTTAACTTCAAGCTCTGAAGAAGGGATTGGTGAAGTCTTAGGTGTAATTAAAAATAGACTCAAAGTAGAGCAAACGAAATCATTAAATTTTTTAAATCAGATGGGATTTATTCTCGTTGGTTTAAGTATTTTGCAAATTGTCGTTGTTTGGCTATTTGTATTTAAGCCTCTCTATCAAACAGTACTTACTCAAAACGAAGAAATTAGTGACTCTATGCTTAGAATTGAAAGTGCTAATCGATCTAAGACAGACTTTCTTGCAAATATTAGTCATGAGATTAGAACGCCGATGACGGCTATTATTGGTTATGTTGAGTTATTAAAGAAAGATAATTTGGATAAAGATGAGAAGATGGATGCCGTAAATATTATTGACACTAACGCTTCTCATTTGATTGAACTGATTGATGAAATTTTAGATATTTCTAAAATTGAAGCAGGAAAGTTTGACTTTGAAAGAGAGGAAGTTGATCTTTCTACATTTTTAAATGAAGTATACTCTCTCATTAATGTGAAATCTGAGGATAAAGGAATCGATCTTATCTTTAGAAATAGTGGAGAGATTCCTGAAAAGATCTTTGTAGATCCAAAGAGATTAAAGCAAATTCTTTTTAATATGCTCGGAAATGCTATTAAGTTTACATCTAAAGGGTATGTTCAACTGACGGTATCTTTTTTAAAGGATACAAATCAGTTACAGATGATTGTCAAAGACACGGGAATTGGTATTGGTCCAAAGCAACAGAAAAACCTTTTTAAGCCATTTGAACAAGCGGATAATTCTATGTCTCGTAAATTTGGTGGAACTGGACTTGGGCTTGTTCTATCAAAAGGACTTGCAAAGAAAATGGGCGGGGACATAACTATCGTTGACTCAGTAGAAGGGAAGGGAACAACTTTTGAAGTGCTTCTTGATGTTGGAAAGGCTGAAGAGCTTGATTTTGTTTCTAAGTTTTCTACGAATATTGAAGATGATGTACAAGATACTGATGATTCTCCAAGTTTAGATGGTGTAAAGGTTCTTGTTGTCGATGATGCTAAAGAGAATGCGAGACTATTTAAGATTTACTTAAAGAATGTTGGGGCAGATGTTGAAGTGGCCAATGATGGTTTTTCTGCCTTAGGGCTTGCGCAAAAGAAGTTCTTTGATGTGATTCTCCTTGATTTACAGATGCCTGGAATGGATGGTTTTGAAACTATTAAAAAATTAAGAGAGAACCTTTTTGAAGGGCCTATTGCAGCCTTAACTGCCCATGCTACTAAAGAAGAAAAGTTAAAGACAAAGAACGCTGGATTTGATGATCACATTGCAAAGCCAGTTAAGTCTAATGAACTAGTTTACTCTATTACGAAGCTGATAAATAGAGCATAAGACTCTTTGAGAGATAAATAAAGATAAATAAAGGTGAATAGATGAGTGATGAAAAAATAATTTTACCAAAGGATCAGAATTTATCTGAAGAAGAGCAAAAGACAGATCGTGCACTCAAAAGAGAAATAGAAGACGAAGCTTACATTCCCGTTATTCTAAAAAGAACTGATGAATCAGTAAGACATCCTGATGATGTTTTAGAAAAAGCAATTCATGAAGGTATAGAACAACATAAAAGGTCGGCTCTTTCTCTTCTTCTATCCGCCGTATCAGCTGGTTTAATTTTAGGCTTTGCTGCAATGTCAGTTGCGCTGGCTTCGCAAATCTTTCCATCAAACGCTAATCCTTTATATAATCGACTGGCAATGGCATTTGTTTATCCGCTAGGTTTTATAATTTGTATTATGAGTGGGACGCAATTATTTACTGAGCATACTGCCACAGCTGTATACCCAGTATTAGATAAAAAGGCTTCAATCCAATCTCTCTTTAGACTTTGGATCATTGTATTGGTTGGTAACTTTATTGGAACATCTATAAGTTCCGTTCTTATTTTCTCTGCAGACTCAGTTATTTTAGCAAAAGAAGGAGTGTTAGAAGTTGCACACCACTTAACAAGCTATACATTTAAAGAAGTTTTTATAAGTGCCATTCTTGCTGGATGGTTAATGGCACAAGGTGGTTGGCTTATCCTTGCAACACCTCCTACAAGCAGTCAGATTCTCTGTATTTATATTGTGACATTTATTATCGGGATAGGCGGTCTTCATCACTCTATTGCAGGCTCAGCGGAAATTTTTGGAGGATTACTCTTATCTGAAGACCCACATTATAAGAGTGCTTTTATCACTCTTTTTGCCTCAATTCTTGGAAATCTTGTTGGGGGAAGTGTGTTTGTCGGAGTTTTAAACTATGCTCATATTAGGAAAACTCAAGAGATGTAAGCTGCTGAAATTACTGGCTCTATTCGTTTATGTTTAAGTATTTAAACATTTATTACACTTACTATTAAGGAAGATCGTCCTAGTATTTCGTATACTTTAGTTATGGATAAACGAAGTACAATATTAAACATTACATTGATTTTTATTCTATTTATCTTAGTNATAAAGTCTCAAGGGACCAATCATATTNTTGGNCTNTTNGCAGGACTCGCGTGGATGAGTTNTGTCCATTATCAAAGATGGAAGNTNAGATATCGNTATATCGCGAATAGATTATTATTTGANTTNCCAAAGAATGATTTTCTAGTCTAAGAATANAATTAACTATTACTTAANATCAGAACAAGGAGGAGTTATGACANTTAAAGATCCAAATATTAAGCCAAATAATCCAACACATCCAGACANAAAACCAGTNCCAGATGATCCGNATGTTCCAAGAAANGTTCCAACTCCACCGAACGCNCCAGATAGAACACCNGTTGAGGTNCCTCCNCATGAGCCCGTNGAAGTTCCNGTAAGAGAACCAAATAAACCTAGTAAAAAAATNCCTAGAGTTTAGAAAGGAGAACGTATGAAGCATAATAAAATCGAATCGATATCATTAAATACGAAACACTTATCAAAGGATCTTGATCTAACTTATCATAGCTCTAAAGAAGACTCTCGTGAAAATAAAGCGAGTGTAATTTGTTATGTTCGCGATGACTTCACTATCAACTATGATAAGGCCCGAGCTTCTGTGTTACTTTTTACAAGAAAGATATTTGGTAAATATCTTAAAAATAGTGACTGGAAAATAGGGGTGTGGCTTGATGAGGAGAGTTCTTTAAAGAATGGTACAAATATTATTTGTAGTGTGGCCCTTCATCGCCAAGGACATGAGGTGATTTGTAGTAAGGAGAAGTCAGGAGGCTTAAATAAGGCCATTCAAAAGGCATTAGTTGATGTTGACAGCACTCTTCAAAACTTAGGAGGAGAGTATCATCAGAGTAAAAAGACTCTAAATGTTGTCTCTTAGAGTAAAAATGTATCAAATTTTCTCTTTTTTTGCCTTTAGTGTTAAGGTAGTTATTAGATATAGTAGTCAATGCTGAATTTGAGATTTAGAATATTTTTAATCCTTAAAAAGGTATAAGATCATGAGAAAATTAAAAGATATTAATTGGAATCATCTTTATTGTTTCTATGAGGTCTCAAAAGCCCAGTCTTTAAAAAAAGCAGCCGAGTCCATTGGGATTGCGCCGTCTACTTTAAGTGAACAATTAAAGAAGTTAGAAAGTAAGTTTCACCAAAAGTTGTTTGAAAGAAGTTCTAAGGGATTAACACTCTCAAACGATGGGCTTATTCTTTATGACAGAATTAAAGATATATTTGAAGAAGGGAGTAAGCTTCTTGAGCATTACAGTGATGATGTTGTCGGTGGATATTCAGTAACCGTTGGAATAGAAGAAACAATTTCATATGATTTAGCGACTGAGTTTACATCACAGTATTGGGATCTCTACGCTCAATATGGAATTGTAAATACACAAACACAGTCAGAGCATAGTGTACTAGTTGATAATCTTATTTATGACAATATTGACTGGGCGATATCTGTTGTAGCACCGAAGAGAAAGAGTTTAAATTATCAAAAAATTGACTCTTTTGAAGTTGCATTTTGTTGTTCAGTAGAGCTTTTTGATATGTTTCATGATGTGAAAGACTTACTTAGAAATATTCCTATTGCTATGAGTACATGGGATAAAAATCTTAATAGAAAGATTCTTCAACACTTGCGTAAAAATAAAGTAGAACCTAAAGAAAAAATTTATAGTGACCATCCAGGCTATGTTCAAAAGCTCTGTGAAAGAAGCCGTTGTGTTATGTTACTCCCTATTAATCCTCTTGAGGATTATCCAAATATGAAAATCTTTCATATAAAATCACCGATAGAAGTCTCTCTATACGCTATCTGGAAAAAGCAGAATGAAGGGCTTATTAGTATAAGAGAATTGCAAAAGTTGATTAATTCTCGTCTAGAGGACACTCCCTCTCGCTATGAAGATGTTGAATTACAGATTGAAGCCTCTGATATTGATGATGACCTTTTAAAACCCTATTTATTTGATAAAGACGAAGAGAAGGAAGATAGTAATGAGTGAAATTTTTAAAAGCCAATGGGGGCTTGCTTTTGGTGGTGGTGGAGCAAAGGGTTCTGCTCATATTGGAGTTGTTAAGTACCTTCAAGACAATGGCTTTGAACCTCATGCTATTACCGGCAATAGTATCGGGTCATTTATCGCTGCAATGTATGCTTTTAAATTTACTCATCAGGAAATGAAGGAAGCCTTTCTAGAGTTAGAACCATTCAAGCTTAGTTTTTTAAGACCTACACAATTTGGTGTGATGAAAAATAGTTCTCTCTACAATGTTTTAACCAATCACTTTGGAAAGAAAACTAGAATAGAAAACTCTCATATTCCACTAGGAATCCATACGACTAATATTGTGACAGGGAAGCCACATCCTATTTATTCTGGTAATCTAATTGATGCCGTGATGTCTAGCTGTTGTGTTCCAGGCCTTTATATTCCAACTTATACAGAAGAAGAGGTTTTAGTTGATGGTGGGCTTACTGAAAATGTTCCAATATCTCTACTAAAAAACTTTAACGTTGAAAAAGTTGTTGCCATTAATCTTAATGGGCATACAAATTACTCTAGGCCTCGTAATGTCATGGATGTTCTTGCAAATTCTTTTGACATCGCCATTGATCACACGACACGAACACAGCTAAAAGAAGCCGATAAGGTATTAGATTTAGACCTTTCTGAGTATAATAGATTTGTCATTGGCGATGTGGATAATATTATATCTCTCTCTTATGATTTGATGGCAAGTGAGTTTAGTTAGAAGATGTGACTGGTAAATACCAGTCACACTAAGCGGCACTCATAATTCTTTCTCTTATTCTAAATGGTTTCTTTTTTTGCTTATTTTTCTTCTTTTCAATTTGTCTTAAGATAGCTTTTTCCGCTTTTTCAAGACATTCAAAATAGGTTTTTGCAGTCTTTCTCGCTACGAAGTTTTGATGTGAATAGCCGGCATAAATTTTGGCGAGATAACAGTTTTTCATAGGTCTCTCTACAATAACATCGACTTTCTTTATTCGAGGAGAAACGGATCTAATATTCTCTTTGATTGTGTCAATATAACCAGATGTTGCAGAAAATTTTGAATTCATAAAACCTCCTTATTAACATGCTTGTTGCTGTTCTGTGAAAAAATGTGGTGTTGGTGAACAAATACTTGTGTCTGTGTCCTTTATTTCTTGTATATCTATTAACTCTATAGAACTCTGTCCATTATTGTCTTCCTTGATCAACCCCTTTGCTTCAACGCTCTTGTATAAAAGACACATTAATTCTCTAGAGTCATAGCTAAATTCAACTTTTATTTCGCCTCTATAATAACTAAATATAGAAAACTCAATTGGTTTATTTTTACTGTCCCACTTTCTTGGAATAAGTTGGCCTGTTACTACACTTAAGGCCTTTGAGCTCCGTGACTTGTTGAATTTAAACTTTTGCCCGTAGTATTTTAATCGCTTAGAAGAATAACTTAGTTGTTCGTATATGTCTTCTTCTAGAAGACTGTAGATTGTAATAGGCTCATCTCCCGTATATGATGAGTAGTAGGTATTCTTCTTCGTTGATACTTCTAATATTCCCTCTATTGATTGGTTATAACTCATAAAAGTTAAATGTATTTTGTGTGGTTCATTGATTTGAGACGAAATATTTCTCATAGTAGTTTTGAAAAATCTTTTAGACTCTTTAGACAACCTTATGCCGACTTCATTAATTTTGAAACTGTCACATAAATGGTCATCAAAGTGTCTCCTCATTATTTTCATGAGACCTCCTTGATTACATAAACGCGATAACTGTTAGATAGTTCGATCAAAATTAAATCTATAGCTCCTGAAAATGGCCATTTTAAGAGCTCTTTAAAATATAATAATAAATCTAAAATAAAAATCAATATTAGAACTGAAAAAAAAATGTAAATTTTTTGTTAAAAATATTTTTTTACAGTTTTACTATTGACACATTTTAAAATGAATCCAGCTTATATATGCAGATGTAAATGTTTATTTTCGAAGGAGGAAATATGTTACGTACAGCAATTTTACCAATTAGAAGTTTAAGAGAAACTCCATCTCTATGGGGAATCGATTCCGACATTAATGAAGCCATTAATGATATTTGGAGAACAAATTTACGAGATGACCTTATAGAACTGAAAGAGACTGAAAATGCATTTTTATTTTCAATGGATATGCCAGGAGTTAACAAAGAAGGGCTTGATGTTGAAATTAGAGATGAACAAGTATTTATTGAAGGAAGAAGAGTAAATCTTTTTGAAGAAAAAGAGAATCATTATGCTTATAAAAAAGTCCTTTCCATACCAAGAACGGTAGATCAAGAAAAGATACAAGCAAAGATTCTTGATGGTGTTTTTTATATCGCTCTTCCTAAAGTAGAAAAAGCAAAGCCTAAAAAGATTGAGGTCTCTTCAGAGGGATCTTCTGGCGATTGGAATGGCCTACTTGATCACTCAGGAAATGATGAAGAGTAAGCATGCAAGTTGTTGAAATTCAATGGGGTTGACAAGGTTTTTTTTGATACTAACTTATAATAGATGAAGGCCTAAGTGTTTTATATGCCTGGCC
>NZAF01000035.1 GCA_002686115.1 Halobacteriovorax sp.
CAAATAAACCAAGTTAGTAGAGAAATATCTAAAGTATAAATAATGAGAGCTTGAATGAAGATCGTAAATAGAATTTCAAGTCTGATTTTTGTATGAGGAGCACTTTTTCTGTCGAGTCCAGATAACATAGCGTCAAAGCTTGTCTTATTCATAAGATCATTTTTTCTAAAAGATCTAGATTTAAAGAGCCATGGACAAAATAAGAAGACTAAATTTGCAAAAGGAGAGCTTGGCCAATAAAAACCAGTGAGTAATGTATAGATGACAAATTTTTTAATCCATTTATTATCTGTTTCATAATATTGGTCAAACATCTCAGCATCGGTTCTATTTCTTCTATGGTGACCGAGGTGAAAGATTTGTTGCATGGTAAGGGAGGTTGGGAAAAAAGCCGCAGATATGCGACCAAACCAGTCGTTTATACTTCTATTTCTTGAAAACACGCCATGAACTGATTCGTGAAGTAACGAAAAAATAGTATTCCCAATAAGACCAAAGAGAATAGCGTAGAAAAATTTAAGACCATAGTTATCTACTGTATTAGCTAAATATAAAAACCATATTGAAAGTGAATACGATGTAAGTGCGATAAAAATATTTAATTTTTCTGGTATATCATTTCGAAAATCTTTCATGGTAGAATTATAGCATGAGAACCATTATTTCATTCATAATTTTTATCTTGTTCACAGCATGTTCAAACTCAAAAAGTCCAGAACTCATAGCAAAAGAAAAAGAAGCCTTCTTAAAAGAGCATAATAATTTCCTTCGAGATATACGAAAGCAGTCTGATTATATATTGTCCGATAAGTTTAATTTTGATGGAATTGAAGTTGTCTATGTACAATCTGGAGAACTTTACTATCAATGGTTTGGCCATGTCTTTATACGATTTGTTGGTTCTGGAGAAAATTTCTCTGAGGATCTCGGAGTAAGTTTTATTGCAGACTTTAATGACTTCAACTTAGATAATCTCAAAGCTTATTATGGTGGATACACCGTGCTTCCAGTTGTCGATCGTTGGAAGAATTATGTGAGAGATTATACAGTCAAAGAAAAAAGATATATGGATCGTTATATCATACCAATGTCTAAATCAGAGCAAGAGAAGGTCAAACAGGGATTAAAAAGTTGGATTAAAGATCCATCTCTCCCAGGTACATACTCTTTTCGAAGAAATAGCTGTACAGCATTGTTATTAAAATTACTTGCACTCTCAAATAACGGTATTAAAGAGCCAATTGCTTTTCCAATTGAAGTTATTACTTATTTAAAAGAAATAGAAAAAGTAGGGCATTCCTATACTAGAATTACGCCAGATAATTATCAGGATGTAATGCTTAAAGTTGTTGATAAAAAAAATTATCTTAAATAACAAACTTTTCTTGAAATTCAGGATTACGAGGTAACTTATCCCAATACTTCCAGAATTCAATAACGCCTATATCCTGTTCAGAATACAGACCTCGATATTCCGGTTTCATATTTTCAATAATATCAATATCAGGCTTTAAAAATTCGACACCTAAATAAGTAGTGAGCTTTTGTCTGAATCTTTGACCAATTCTTTTAAGAAAAGATCTTTCAGGAGTTGAAGTACTTGTTAAAAATATTCTTGAACGTTTATCATCTATTGGCACAGAAGAAATAAGTATGTTGTCCTTAGTATCTTTAAGAGTAATGACCAGGAAGTTACCTCCGTAGCATTCAAGAAAGACTTCGTTCTCTTTTGTATTTATAAGTCTTACGAGCTTGTCATAAAGACGGTTTGGTAACACTTTCATACTATAATCAGCAGTTAGTAGGTGTTGATTAGGATTTGTGAAAGTGGGGGCTCTACCTATAGTTCGGTTATGAATACAATCGAGATGATGGGTATCAAAGCCATTAAACAAGAGGGCCTGATAGGGAGTATTAAGATCAAAGACAGCAGGTTTAGAAAATGCCTTGTCATCTTGATCTTTCACTCTTGAAAAATAAGGGAAATCAAAAGTCGGCTTATCTCCAAAGAAGACAAAGACAATCCCCATGTCTTCTTTCGTTGTTAATGCTTTTGTATGAGCATTACTTGGAATCGTATCAGACTTTTCAACGTAGACACATCTTCCATTCGGATCAAACTCTCTAAAGTGAAAAGGGCACTTTGGTCCATGATTTCCTATTGGNGCACGTAAAAGATCGGTCCCCATGTGTGGACAGTATCTCTTNATAATTCCAACNTCTCCCTTAAGATTTCTAAAGAGTATAATCTTTCCACCAAAAGCGTGAAACTCTNGGCTANTTCCTTTCTTTANNTCTTTTGAAAGNCAGATNGGATACCAAGANTCNGGATAGTATTTAAAAAGNTCNGAACGATTCATCTAGAGAAATTCCTNNAAAAANTGACCAAACATTGATTTCTTAATGAGTCTATTATCAATATGAGGAGCAATTTTGTCATCATGAATTTTCTTGAGCTCACTCCAGTGAGCATTTGGTTTAAAGTGATGAGCTGTATGGTATCCACCATTTAGAAAGAACAAGTTTTCAACAGGTGAAAGATAATTGTAGCTTAAATTAAATCTATCTGATGGATTTGTTCCTTTATGAAAAATAAGATTAGTTAGAACAAGAAACATATTTCCAAAGTACCAAGGAATAAGAAGAAATAGAAAAAAGGCCCACCATTTCTTGTAAAGAACAAAAATGACAAGAGCAATAACAAGAATATTTTCTAGATTCTTTTGAAGATTAAAGGATTTGCCCATTTGATCATAATAAGCCTTTGCACCTTCACGAAACCTTTTAACAGTTGTTCTAATATAGACAAAAGGTCTCTTTCGTTTTGGCCCAGTCCCTTCATTTTCTGGAGAAAACCAATCTTCATGACTTCCTTCATATTTATGGTGATTAATGTTGTGAATAATCTTAATAAATATTGCCGTTGCTCCGCGATTGAAGCTAAGCCAAAAGTCGAAAAAGATATTCAGTGGCTTAAGACCAAAGGTTGGTACATGTCCATGATTATGACAAATCAAATTGACGATAAAATTCACGAGAGAACTTACTATAATCCATGGAATGAATAAATAAAGGGGGAGCTCATAAAAAACAGGATACAGAAGCATGAACGTGCAAAGACACATGCAAAAAATAGTGTAGAGGTCCTGTTTATAAGGCAGAATTTTGTTCTTCATAATGATATGTTTTTTGATCTTGGAAATTGAAGTCCTTAAAATGATGAGTAATCTCTTGAATATTGCTTAAGTCAGGATTTAAAAGAATCTCGTCATTCCTGTGAATAAACTCACCAGTTGGTTTGTAGTGATTATGAACACCAAAGTACATATCCTGCTTTGAAAAGTTCTCTTTCGAATAAACAGGATTGTAGGCCCAATATATTGCAGTCTTTGTAAGGTTTCTCATATGTGTTTTAGGATCTAGGTAGCGAGTGAGAATCGACTTCCATGAGTTCCATCTTTTTTTACATTCAAATGAGACATCTGTTAGCTGATCAGGAGTCATACCTTTAGGCATAAAGGTACAATGATTAAAGCGATATTCTGGATGAAGCCACCATTTACCGTCATATAACAGTCTCCCTTCTTCTTGTAGCTTCTTATACATAGGAGTATTAGGATAGGGGACAAGAATATTAAAAGCGGCAAAGCAAAACTTTTGTTCAATGGCATAGTCAACAGTTGATAAAATTGAGTCAACGGTGTCATGATCATAACCAAGTGTGAAAGCTGCCCAAGTTTGTAATCCAAAATGTCTTAAAGTAGAAACTTCTTTTGAGTAATGACTAAAGTCCTTTCTCATAAAGTTTGGTGCTTTTCTTAGGTCTCTCGCATTCTTAGGGTTTATTGTTTCAAAGCCAATCACGTTTCCCATACAGCCACTCTTAACAAGTAATTCCATGAGTTCTGGATCTTTGGTCATATCCATTGAACCTTGAGAAACCCATCTGATCTTTAGAGGTATAAGTGTTCTACAAAGTTCTTTTAGTGCTTCAAAGTCTGCACAAATATTATCATCAACAAAGAAGATAATTCTATTCTTTAGTGACTTTATCTCTTCTAAGACCTGATCGAGATCTCTAGAAAATTGTTGTTTTTTAAAGTAGCTTGAAATAGCACAAAAAGAACAAGCAAATTTACAGCCTCTTCCAAATTGAATAAGGCCAACATCTAGGTATTTCTTATGTGCATAGATATCTCTATTAGGCATAAACTTATTAGCCTGAGGAGCACCTACAATAGATTTATAATGCTTTCTGAGTTTTCCATATGTTTTAAAATCATCAAGAACCTGATGCCATACCCAACCTGCATCACCTGTTACAATTGAATCACAATAAAGACTAACTTCTTCAGGAATAAGTGTCGCGTGCATCCCGCCCATGATAACCGGTACTCCTCGCAGGCGATACTCAGTAGCAATTTCATAGGCCCTTCTAGCTGTATAAGTTTCAACGGTGATTCCTACAAGGTCCGTCTTTTCATCAAAATCGACATCTTCAAATCTGTCATCAAACATATTGACTTCATACTCTTCAGGGGTCATCCCAGCAAGTACCGCTAATTGAAGTGGTTCCATTCTTCCTTCATCGATGTAGAAGGTATCTTCTTTTCTGCCAATCCTTGGCTTTATTAACGTAATTTTCAACTTGTGAACTCCTTAAGGGGATTGTGATCAAGAAAAATAGGAGTATCTCGATGACTTAAAAGACTTCCATGTTTTTTTCTAATCTCATTTCTAGAGACAACATTTGCGGCAAGAAAAGTTCCTGCATGATAGATACTAGAGAAGTTACTCTTTGTATCAAGTGCACGCTTAAATATATTATTATAAGTATTAAATTCTGTTCGTGCCCAATAACAACCGTCTGTTAATTCTTTTGCAGTGAAGTTCTTTGGGTGAAAATGAGCATGACCGTAACGGTAGTTTGGATCAAGCCACCAAGGGTCGTTAATAAGACGTCCTTCTTTTTTTAAGCGATTATAAAGAGCAGCACCCGGTGTTGGTGTAAGAGGATTAAAATTTGCAAGAAAGAATTTTGATTCAATTGCAAATTCAAGATTTGCCTTAAAGGAATCAAGAGTGTCGTTGTCATACCCATGAACAAAGGTTCCATAGATCATAATTCCATGATCTCGAAAAACTTTAATTGCTTTATCGTATCCACCAGAGCGAAGATTCCAACCTTTTCTCATTTGATTTAAGCTCTTTATATCAAGTGACTCAAATCCAACGACAACAGAGATACAGCCACTGTCTCTCATTAGTCTCATAAGCTCTGGATCTTTTGTCACATCAATACTTACTTGCCCAGACCATTTAATTTTTAGTGGAATCAGAGCTTTGAAAAACTCGATAGCTTGTTTTTTATAACTAAAGATATTGTCGTCAACAATGAAGAGTTGACGATACTTTAAAGATTCTATTTCTTTAACAACATCATCGATAGGTCTTTGACCTAAATAGTCTTTATAAAATGTTTTAATAGAACAAAAGTCACAATTATATCGACAACCTCTTCCATATTGAATCATATGGATTGGGCCATACTTCTTGCCTTTGAAAATAGAGCGATCAGGTCTTATATTACAAAGGGGCTTTGAATTAGTTGCTCGATAAATCTTTTGCATTTTCCCATTTTTAAAGTCATTGAGGAGTGCAGGCCATGTCTCTTCAGCATCACCGATGACAACAGCATCACAAAAATTTAATGCTTCGTCTGGCAAAAAAGTTACATGATAGCCACCCATGACAATCGGAATCCCTCTTTTTCTGTACTCTTGTGCTATTTGATAAGAGCGTCTTGCCGTATAAGTTTCAACAGTGATGGCAACAAGGTCAGTGGGCTCATCGTAAGGAATATCTTCGATTCGATTATCATAGAACTTATGTTCAACATCTGGTGGAGAGTAGGAGGCAAGCATTGCAATAGCAAGTGGCTCAAGTGCATCACTTGCTTTATGTTCCATCATTGAGGGTCTGATAAATGTAACTCGCATTAAATACCTCGCCGATTAAGTCTAGCATAATTATTTCTATCTTAAAGTCTTGTTAGGACTTTTTATGATTTTGTCCACACTTTTAGAGCTTGTAAGGAATGCGATGTGTTGATACGATATTTAAGTGATAAAAACTTTTGAAAATAAATATATCAATTACTTATTTTGGATGACCATTTCTACAATTGCCTTTGTAGGTGTTTATGGTTTTTGTAATTCATACGCTTCTACAGCTGAGGTAACTTATAGAGTTTACGCAGATTGGGAATTAAAAATACCTATGGTTCCATGGATGATGATTCCTTACCGCTCACTTGACTGGATATTTATAGCAGCCTTTTTTTGGTTAGGAAAAAAAGAGATTGCACGCTTTAGTTTACATATGCTCGTAGGGGTTTTGCTTGCTGCTATTG
>NZAF01000036.1 GCA_002686115.1 Halobacteriovorax sp.
ACGACTTCAAGTCTCTTTTTTACATTATCAATGACTTCTTTGGGATTTTCCCCAAAACGCATTGTAACAACACCACCAACAGACTCTCTTCCATTTTTATCTAAAGCCCCTCTTCTAAACCCTGCTCCTAAGTGAACACTAGCAAGATCTTTTACTCGTATTGGTGTTTGATTTTTAACGGCAACAACAACGTTTTCGATATCGGTAATACTTTTAAAAAAACCTTTACCTCGAACAATGAATTCACGATCTCCATCTTCAACAACCTCTGCTCCAACATCTATATTACTATTTTGAATTGATTGAATAAGAGTTGAAAAGTGAACGTCATAAGCAAAGAGCTTATTTGGGTCGACATCAATTTGATATTCTTTAACAAAACCACCAATACTAGCAACCTCACTGACTCCCTCGACACCCTGAAGAAGATAACGTACATAAAAATCTTGAAGAGATCTTAATTCTGCTAGAGACTTTGGATGAAGGGAGTCCTTTTCATTTTCAAGTGTGTACCAAAAGACTTGACCTAGGCCCGTTGCATCTGGCCCCATTTTAGGAGTTACTCCAGGTGGTAATTCAGAAGAGGCAGTAGATAATTTTTCAAGCACTCTACTTCTACTCCAATAGAAATCGATTTCATCTTTAAAAATCACATAAATAATAGAAAAACCAAATGCAGAAGTTGCACGAATATTTTTTACTCCAGGGATTCCCTGAAGCATCACACTCAGTGGATAAGTAACTTGCTCTTCAATATCTTTTGGTGATCTTCCGGCCCACTCGCTAAAAACTATCTGCTGGTTTTCACCAATATCTGGTATCGCATCGATACGAGCGGTTTTTAGACTAAAAAGAGATAGGAGTGCTATGATGATAAAACCAAAAACGACAATAGCCCGACGGCGAATGGATAATTCGATAAGATTTTGAATCATTTCATATCCTCATATCCACCAAAGAGCTAAGCCTGTGCATCTAGAAGAAAGTTACCTTCAATAACAACCTCGTCCCCCTCACTTAATCCATTTTTAACTTCAACATAACCCTCTGATTCATAACCAGCGAGTATCGTCTTCGCTTGAAATTTTTTCGTTGAAACTTTTGTCCATACAACTTTTCTTTTACCTGTATCAATAATCGCCGTACGTGGAACCACTAAAGGCATCCCTTCAATATCAATATTTAACACAGCATTAGCTATCATACCGGGTTTCAACTTTCCTGAGGTATTTTCAATAGTCGCCCTAACTTTTAAAGTACGAGACTTCATATCTAATACAGGGTTTACAAAATCAATCATTCCTTGAAGTTTTTCACCTGGAAGAGCGCTAAACTGAAGCTTTACTGTCTGGCCAATTTTAACAAGAGAAGAATCATGTTCATATACATCCATTTCAACCCAAACATCGGCAAGATCTGAGAGTTCAAAGAAGTTTTGCCCTTCTTTAAAATACTTTCCAACTGTAGCATTTCGTGCTCTGACAATACCAGTTGCATTTGAATAGATCGTTATCTGTCTTGGAACTTTGCCTTTTTTAAACCAATTCTCGTATTGAAAAGATTTAATCCCCCACAGTTTTAATTTTTCACTACTTTGTTCGAGCATTTCTTTAAATTCTTGTGACTTACTTTTTGCGTAACTACTTCTGGCCAAAAGATATTCTTCACCTGCTGTAATAAGTTTTGGACTATATAAATCGATGACAGGCTCGCCGGCTTTAACCATACTTCCGGTCGACTTCACATAAACTTTCTCTACTCTTCCCCCTATTCTTGCCGGAATATTACTCTCTTTTTCCTCTGATTGAAGTACTGTACCAAGTAGTCGTATTTTTTTAGACATTTTCATTGAAGTAACAGGAAAGAAGTCTGGATGGAAGTGCTTCATCTGAGCTTTTCTAAGTTTTACTTTGGCAACAATTTCAGAAGCATTCAACGATGAAGAAGCCTTAATCATAGGAGTTCCATCAATAGGACAAATATCTTCAACTTCACTTGTCACATCTGGATAGTCCCTACATTTCCAAAGTGTTGCTTTTTTCTCTATTTCACCATGTTGNTGCACACNCTCATCATCCTCATCCACTTCAACTTTCGTAAGATTCATATGGCATATCGGACATTTACCCATTTCNTTTTCTCTAATCTGNGGGTGCATTGANCAAGTATAATAAANCTTAGTCTCNGAATGNTNATNATGAGAGNTCTTATNATCATTTGAATTCATATCCTTTTTCTGACATGAGATCCCTAANAANANAATAAAGACAATGGTTAAGACTTTAACAAATTTCATATAAGAGGCTCCCCTTTTACATACTTAAGCGTCGCTCTTTTTATATCTCTAGTTGCTTCAAGCATTACTTTATGCATAAGTATTTTTTGTAATTTTAATTCACTCTGGAGTAATTCTACATAGCTTGAATTCCCAAGGCCATAAGACTTAGCGGTGATTTCTCTTGAATTCATTGCGAATTTGATCGTCTTCTTACTGATAATATCAAGCTCGCTAAGTAGCATTCTTATATCTTTTTGTAAGATCGCTATATCTCGTTTCTTTTCTTTTTTATAATTTTCATATCTTTTAACTGCTTCAACTTTTTCATTTACCGCTTGGGCGTGCTTCGAATATTTTTCACCAGAAAAAGGAAGAGGAAAGCTTAGTGATGCACCTAAAAAATCACCATTTCCATCAATATCAGATCTCTTTGTATAACCTACTGAAACTGTGACATCTGGAATATAATTTAGTTTTGATGCGCTTAAAGAAAAGTCCTTGGCCTTAAGTTTCTCTTTTAAACTCAGTTCTCTATTATCATTTACATTTTTTGAGACTTCATTAAGAATGGTCCAAGGAATTGAGTTAGTCTCAATATTTGATGTTCCGATTAAATAATGAAGACGATCATCAAGGCTTTCTAACTCATACTTTTTATTAATTAACTCTCTTTCAATTTCAGACTTTCTTATCTGAATATCTAGTAATGCCTGCTGAGAAGTTTTACCTGTTGAATAAAGTCTTTTACTAACTTTTAGAATTTTACTTATCCAAGCATCATTTTCTTTTAAAATATCAAGCTCTTCAGTAATCTTTCTTTTAAAGATGAGTATATCCCACAGCCCCTTTGTCAGAGCTTGCTTCTTATCATCGGCCTCATATTCATAGGCCTTGGAAAGTGAATCAAATGCATTTGCCATGACACCATATTTAGTCGTTAGAGATATTTTTTGTGATAGACCAAACTCAATCCCTGTCATTGGTGTTTGGTCTCTTTCAAGGCTATCTTTTGGAAAGTTTTTTGCAGCAATTTTGAACATGGGGTCTCCCCAAGAGCCCTTTAAGTCAGCTTGTTCGCCTAGCGCCTTAGATTTATATTTAATTGAATCAATACTCTCATGCTTTTCAAGAATATTAATGGCCTCATTAAAAGTCATGCAAAAAACATTTAATGTAAAAAGTGAAATGACTAGTATTCTCAAATTTTCCTCACCTAATTAGCTTCAAATACTTTTACGAGTGAATTGCATAAATTGTGACAAATAATATTCAAATGAAACAAAACGCAATAATTGCAACGGCTTGCGCGACACAAGAATGATTCTTCAAATTTTTTGTCACAAAAGTATTAATTTAATCGTAGTAGTTTATGAGAAGTAAAAAGAGGACATAATGAAAGACTTCCATGAGTTTGCTCAATATAAAGATGAAAAAGTTCCACAAGAGATTAGTGAACATATAAAGAACTATGTCCAAAAGGAACTAAATCCCTCACATCAACAAGTCTTTATAAAACTTATATCAATTCAAGCATTCATTGGATTTTTGACTCTTATATTTTGTCCACAATTTCAAATAAGTCTCACAAATAATTTTGATCTCTTTCACTTCATTCATCACAGATTTGGTGAAACTATTTGTATGATGATTTGTGGATCTATTTTCACAGGAAGCGGAGCCTTATTTGCTGCATATATTTTACAAGCACAAGAAATCAAAAAAATTAAAGAATCAAGACTACTCTATCACATCTCTATATCAATTATCGCACTCTCCTCTTTTTTAGTACTAGGTTCTGACATTTATTTATTATTATCTTTATACTGGTTTATAGGTTCTGTGCTAAGTGCCTTGTTTTTATTTGAAGTGAATACAATCTTAAGAAAAGGTCTATTTAACACTTAAGATTTAAAAACTGACGTACTATAGTGGTGTTATATAGCATTTCAAATCTGATATTTGACACTGTTGATTGAATCATTTAGAGCGTTTAATCATTTTTTAATTTATTTTCATCGAATGATTTACCACTGCCCAAAAAAATCTTGTGATTCAAGTACAAAAACGAAGACTGTTATTAAAGATGGAATTTATCTTAGAAGGTGCGATTCAAGAAAAATTCAACGATTTAAATGTAAGATATGTGGGAAGAGATTTTCAAGATCAACTCATACTCTTGAATATCGACAAAAAAAAAGACGTGTAAATTATATGCTCTATAAGCTTATTTGTTCAGGGAACTCAATGAGAAGATGTTCTAAAATTTTAGGGATTAATTATAAAACTGTTGCTAGAAAAGTTGATTTTCTCGCAGAAAAATCTAGAAAAAGACAAGAAAAACTACTATCAGATCTTCAAAAATCAAAAGTAGAAAGAATGCAATTTGATGATCTCATTACTCTCGAACACACGAAAATGAAGCCTCTATCAGTAAGTCTCGCTGTTGATAAGGATCGCCGAATCATCCTAGGAGCGGAGGTTTCAAGGATTCCAGCATTTGGGCATTTGGCAAAGAAATCTGTAAAAAAATATGGATATAGAGAGAATCATCATGTCCGTGGACTCAATAGACTATTTTTAAAAGTTCAAAAGACTGTTTCAAAGGACGCATTAATTGAATCAGATGAACACATGACATATCCAGCTCTAGTGAAACAGTATTTTTATACCTGTGAGTATAAAAGATATAAAGGAGGGCGTGGATGTGTTGCTGGTCAAGGAGAATTGAAGAGACAATCCTTTGATCCACTTTTCACTTTGAACCACACCTGTGCAATGATGAGAGATTCAATAAATCGACTTATTAGAAAGACTTGGTGTACGACAAAGAAAGTATCGAGACTACAGAATCATATTGATATCTTCATTAGTTTTTATAATCTTGATTATCTAAACATTAAACTAACACCAATATAATAGTTCAGTTTTTAAGATTTAGATGATTTTTTAATCAATTCCATCACTTCATTAATTTTTTCTTTTGCTTCTTTTTTTGAGCCTGAATTTACGGCGTTCAAAAGACAGTGATTCGCATGCCCTTCTAAGATTTGTAGCTCTAGGGACTTAAGAGCACTTCTAATTGCTTTTATTTGAGTGAGAATATCGACGCAGTACTTACCTTCGTCTATCATATTCTTAACACCTCTAACCTGTCCCTCTATTCTATTGACTCTTGAAATCTGTGACTTATGGTCTGCACCTTTTAGTTCATGCATTAATTTTCACTCCTAAACCTAAATTAAATTCTTTATTCTTAAACTATTAGAAACAACAGAAATACTACTTAAGGCCATTGCCACACTAGCAAGAACAGGAGGCATCATTGGTCCACCAAAGATCACAAGCACTCCCGCTGCAACAGGTATAAGAAGTGAATTATAAATCATAGATAAGAAAAGATTCTGTTTAATGATTTTCATTGTGCCTTCACTCAACTCAATGAATTCAAGTGCTTTCGCTAGATCCCCTTTAACAATCGTTACATCAGATGCGTTGATAGCAACATCTGTTCCTGTTCCCATTGCCATAGACAGATTTGCCTTAGCAAGTGCAGGAGCATCATTAACACCATCTCCAACCATAGCAACAACTTTACCTTCAGACTGGAGTTTTTCGAGTTGTGTTGATTTCTCTAAAGGTAGAGCATTGGCAACGAAGTGATCAATTCCAAGATCATTCGATACACTTTCTGCAACAATTTCATTATCACCTGTAATCATCCATGTTTCTATTCCACGCTTTTTAAAATTTTCGATAGTACTTTTAGAAGTGGTTTTAATCTTGT
>NZAF01000037.1 GCA_002686115.1 Halobacteriovorax sp.
CTTTGAAGAAAACTTCTACTAGAATTAATGAAATAATAACGATACCAATATGGTAGAAGTCTTTCATCTTTATCGTATTTAAAATTACAGAGCTGCTTTCAGCGTGAAATGTTTCAGAAAGATTATCGATGAGAATTTTATAATCAAAAGATGTCTTTACTCTGTAGTGATACTTTCCAAGAATAAAATAAAAAGATGGTAAGAAAACTCCAATAATACCTCTCAAGATCCTATTTTTAAAAATATGACCTAGTCCCTCTGAATAAAGAAAAATATAAATGAATCCAAGAATAAAAAGAAAGTAATCAATGGTGAGATAGTTATTATAGAGTCTGAATTTTAGGTAAAACCAGACACAGTGAAATATATAGAGAAACCATACTAATTTAGTAGTTAGCCAAAGAGAGTTATTCTTGTTCATTCAATAAGTATACATAGATGATTTAGTTTTTACTAGTGAATGAGGCTTAAAAGAAAGGCCTTCTTTCGAAGGCCTGACACTTATTTAATAAAATTATTTAAGAGATTTCGAATATACTGCTTTCTCTTTTTCTGAGACATCGCTAGTACTGTATCATCTTCAGCATTTGCAAAGTGAATTTGCCAAAGCATTTTACCGCCAACTCTCTTTTTCATTTGTACATCATCTCTTGAAGCATAGATTTCTCTCCATACATCAACAACGTCACTCCAATATGGTCTAGACTTATTCCAATAGTCATAGCCAATAGTGAAATCAAAACCAACAATTCTCTTGTATGAGTTGTGGCCAATTTCTCTTGCCAGTAGAGGGCTTAGACTTGGGTTATTGTCTGCACCAAGCTTTGTCTTATGCTTAAAATTTCTTTGTTCGTGGTACCAAGAGTTTGGAGTGAGAACAATTGAGTCTGTTCCATAAAGAAGTTTATAGTCACTTCTTACTGAAAACTCTCTTCTTGGAAGTGGTCTTGAAAAGAATTCAGAATTATAAATTGAAGCTGATGCAAGGTGATTCCATGAACCAAGCATTGAGTATCTTGGAGTATCATCAACTTGATACACTGTCCATTTCCACTTTCCTTGACCTTCTGCTGCAGATAACTTTTTAACTTTCCAGTGATTGTCTCCTTGAAAAACTAGTTGCTCTGTTGGGTTCCAAGTCCAGTCTTGTCTCCAGTGCTTAACAACATATGGTCCAATGATATCACCAGTGTTTGGATCTTTGATTTTCATAACAAGAATATGTTGAAGAGCAATGAAGTCGCCTCTATCTTCAACAACTTTGATAAACTCTGTTCCCCAAGATGCGTAAGGTGTATCAAAATCTAAGTTAGTATCAAGTAGCATCGTTTCAATGAATTCAAAATTTGCTTGATATTCACCAGCTAGTGCTAAGATTGCTCTTCTGTCTCTTTCAAATTCAGAGATATTATCTGCTCTTACAGCTCTCCAAGAGTCAGTTGTAGCAGTAGAGTAGGTAACTGGAACTCCTTGAGTCGTTCCACCTCTAGTTCCATCAGTTAGACCTCTTGTAAAAGTCCAGTTCTTCTTTTCTGTATTTTCAGTTTGATTCTTAGCCTGCGTGCTCATCATTGAAAGCATAGCTAAAGAAATGAGAATCAGTTTCTTCATTGATTTTCCCCTTTCGTATAAAAATTGTTGTCTGTTTGGTTTATCAAACAGTTAAAGGGGTTGTCTTTAAAAATTTAAGATTTTTGACGTGAAAGAGTTTGAGGTGCGTCAAGCTTGTGAAATCTAGTCTTCTTCAAATTGTTCTTTTTCAGACTCTAGGAGTCTATTGACGAAACTCTTGGTTTGCTTTGTGACTCTTATATCTTTTTCATTCATCATTGAAAGATAAACATTGTAGGTTTCAGATGGGTAGTAAACATCTCCCACATCAACGGCAAATTCATATGTCTGGTCATCAATTTTAACAACATTATCTAATTTCAATTTCTTATGAAGGAGATTCTGTTCTTTTCCAAGACTAGAGGTATTGAGCTTAAAATTAAAATGTAGATCCTTTGGATTAATTGGAAAGTGAGTTTCAACGTTAATTTTCATTTTTGTTGGGAGGCACTTATTTACATAATAAGAAACAGACTTAACTCTAGAATAGAATTCAGTATTAATTTCATTGAGAATTCCTCTTCTAAACTTTGGTACACCAGCACTATAAGACTTTCCGTTATTATTTAGAAGTTCTCTTNGTAGAGCAGGGGAGGTNAGTGCATAAGAGAANCTNACNCTGTCTTCTCCAAGACCATCACTNAGACCAATTAAAAGTGCTTGGGAAAGAGTNGACTTCTCNAGACTTTGAAATATTTCGAGCANTTTTCCAATCTTTACTTCTTTTTTCATCTCNTCTTTCATTCTAGTAAAACTCTTTACNAATTTCTTTGAAAGATGGAAGTAACTATAGCATCTNCCTGCATCAAAAGATTCNATTCCTTTTCTTCTNCCAACGAGGCCAGAGAATTGATCGTATAGAGGNTCTANTTTGTNATTAATTCCATAANTATAGAATAATTGAGAGCACTTTCTAAAAANCCTTTTAAATGTATGTGATCTATTAAATTGATCATTCCTAATNGTTCTCCANATTTTATGATATNTTTNAGAAAAGACATTTTTCGCNTCTTTNCCGAAGAATAATTCAGAAAGTTTNGCATAAATTTCTTCTTCACTNTTTTGAAGAATTTTAAAGATTTGATCTCTTGGAAAGCTAACNTGTGTAAAAAGAGATATCTTTTTTCTATTTAAGAGATCTAGGCTTGTAATCTCTTGATAGTCATCATCACTAAAATTGTCATCAAAGAGCATCTTTAATGAATCGGCGACATCCTTGAAGTCTTCACTTGTTCCATAGCGATTGTAGTAGTTACAAATAAAATTAAGAGAAGCATCATGATTTTGTCGATGAGTTGTATTTAGTTTATTTTCAAGGATCATCTGACATTCATACTTATTGTCTTGTTTTTTAATATCAAAAAGCCAAAGGTCAAGCCCAATTTTATTTCGAAATCTATTTCTAAGTAGCATCTCACCTGAAGTGAACTCGTCATCTTTTATAAAAGTTGTTGAGATATCAGAATACCTTCTTCGTTGATAATCAAGAACACCTGGAACTTTTAAATCAAGTAGATTATCTCTACCTTCACCGTCTCTAAATATTGGTTCATATACCTTTAGAGCATCAACATAATTGCTATAATCGATGAGGATACTATCTTTATGAAGATCAAATTTTGGAATATAAGATGATCTAAGAATCTTTTTAAAGAACTTTATACCACTGTCTTTGTTTAAGTCGATTTCAAATTTTTGAGTGAGACTTTCTTCTTTAAAGTCATCAATTCCCCACTTTCCCATATTTAATTTTATGATTTTTAATATGCGAGGCCTTATTCTAAAAATTTCAGTTGTATCACCAGAGATCTGTGTGTCTTCAATTTCAACGATTACTTTATTACCTTCTATTTTTTTGTATCCAACACTTCTAAACACTCTTCTAAATCTAGAGTAAGTAGGTCTTATTGATTCAAAAATATCAATGGCTACACCTAGAGGTTTAATTGCATAGTAAGTTGTATGTTCGATAACATCGTTAACACTAATATCAGTATTTTTCTCATGAAAGATCGTATGATCAATAGGAACACCTAATAGACTGTGAATCCTTAGAGGTGCAAGAGGATCTTCTGCAAAAGTTTTGTTCTTATCAGAATCAAAGAATTTGTGTAGGACATTACTTGTTTTTTGCGACAAGTACTTGATGACTTTGTCATAGAAGTGAGCAAACTTTCCTTTTTCTCTTGTCTTACAAGCTCCATCAAGGAAGTCTTTTTTTCTTTCACTATCATCATCAAGAATAATATCTAGTAACTCACAATTACTTATTTTCTTTCCTGGTACTCGTTCTGTAGAGTGGACGAGGTTTAAGCCTGCAAGTCCCTCTGCAAAGAAAACTCCACCCTCTGCCTTTCCTTTAAACTCTGTTTGAAAACTATTATTAACTTTGAATGTTAAAAGATCATTACTACTAATGATATTGTCTTTTGGTGGTGGAAGATGGTCATTAACACTTCTTGTTGTCTGAAAGGATGCTTCTATATACGGACCAATATCAAATTCAATTTCAGGTGAGATATCAGCAAAGAGATCATCTTTTCTAGCGAGTTGGTTAACAAGTTCACCATTTAGGCCATCACGAATAGACTCATTCCACAGAGTCTTTCTGTATTGTCCGACTTTAATATCACGACATTGATACGCGCAAGCATTACTAAAGTGTATAACTAGTAAGGTGCTTGTCAAAAATGTAGACATTTTAAGTCTCATAAGGGCCTTTATTTACTTTCTTTGTTAATAATCTAGCTTATTACTAGCAATTCCTATGCCGAACGTATTAGAATAGAGTTACACTTAAAATTTTGGAGAATGATATGAATGACAAACTGATTGGTCAGTGGGCCGAAATCTCATTAAGCAATGGTGGAACTTGGGTCGGTCGAATTGAAGAGTGGGATGAAGATGCTATCTTTATCAGTAATGGATATGAATTTGGTCATCCAAAGCATAAAGGTGCAGAATGTACTAATGGAGAAGTTAGTAAGATCATGGCAACGGATTCGCGCGAATTCATACTAAATATGAGTTAAGGATTAACTTGATATTATTTTAAGTTAGACCATTTCTTGACGAAGTATACAACTAGTTTAAATAGGATATGATGCAAGAGAGGTTTATATGCGAATACTAATTAAGACTTCTCTAAAAAAAAATTTTAACTTTGTGTTTGAAAACTTTAATGTTGATCTTTTTAAGGCATTAAAGCCACCGCTTCTAAGTCTTGATGTTATAAGATTCGATGGCTGTAACAAAGGTGATGAGGTTCACCTTAAAGTAGGACTTGGACCCATAAAGAAGAGTTGGGTTAGCCACATTGTCGAAAATGGCAGTAATGAAAAAGAACATTTCTTCGTTGATATCGGTCACACTGTTCCACCTCCTATAAAGAATTGGAGGCATACCCATCGAGTCATTAAGTCGAGTGAGGATTCATGTGAAATCCATGATGATATCGAGTTCTCATCTGGAAACACTCTTTTTGATTGTCTTATATATCCAGCGATGTATTTTCAATTCTGGCTTAGAAAGCCAGCATATAAGAAGTTTTTTAAATGACCTTTGAAGACTTTATTACAACTTTTAAAATAAATCTAAAAAAGAGAGGGGGCACAAGATATGCTGTCCTTTCAACTTTTGGAATAGATTATCCAAAAAGTCGTCATGTCGTCTTACGCTCCTTTAAAGAGGATCGTATCCATATTTATACTCACTCATTGTCTTCAAAAGTAGAGGAATTAAGTGCAAATTCTAAGTGTAATCTTTGTTGGTATAGTGATCGTCATCGAATTCAATTAACTTTTTATGGGGAAGGCAAGATTCTAGAAACAAGTGCTAGTGAAAAGATCCAACAAGAGTTGAGTGATCTTAGAGATTATCAAGGAATAAAGCCTGGTAGTGACTTTATATTAGACAACACTGAAGAAATACATTTCGCAGTCATTGAATTTAAAATTCATAAACTTATTGCTTTAAAATTAGACTCAAGTCAGCATGAAAAATATGTGTATTCATTTAATGATAAGGATATTAAAGAAAAAAGAGTTATTCCTTAAACCAGCACCTGGGCCTTTCCTGATCAGTTAATCCAGCAAAGAAAGTATCAAACCTACACTGAGGAGTTGGATGGTCCATGATTGTCTGATCCTGAATAATAGTAGAGGGTGTTTTAAGTGATGGCAGTTGATGACCCCAATTATTAGCGAGAAAATTCCCAACTGAATGTATCGCATTTCTTATTCTTTGATTTATGTTTTTATTATCTATGAGTAAGAGTGCTCTTTTGATGCAATATTTTGTTGCAAAGTAATCAGCTTGACCTTCCGCTGCTATTTCATCGCTTTCTCTTTTTAGAGGATAACCACCGTATAAATGACCAAGCTCATGACATAAAATAAGCATTAGCGCATCTGGGTCTATTTCTCGTCGATGAGCTAAACCTCTGAAAATGAGGATCTGAGCTGTTTCCCATCTTCTTGCAAGGGCCATATCAGCACTTGGATCATTCCAGTCTGCATAAACTAATAAGTCTTCATTCTTTTCATTTGAAAAGTCCATAAACTCTTTTTCAAAAGTTTTAGCGATTCTTTTAAACTTTGATTTTGAAATAAGTGGGTACTTCGTTGTGAGGTCTCTTTTATTAGTGAGTTTAAAAGAGGCAAAAGCAGTAAATGTAGTCAGGAAAATAATAATAGTCTTAATCTTCATGAGTTAAGTGTATTTAATTTGTATATGAAAAGACAAATAACCTTTCATAACATCTTGTAAGTTCGATACTACTAAAGAAAAATTAATGTTAAGAAATCTTGAGAATGTGACGATAACTATATGATTAGATTGAGCCCGAGGTTAAGTAAAATAAAGATTTTTTACTCTTTATTAAGTATAGCTCATAAATTAATAATCCTAACATAGAGGTTATGAGAAAAGTTAGTTTAAGATTGATATTTTTCTTCATGATGACCTTCGTTGTTTCATCATGCGCAACTTTACGACGTCCTAAGGTACACTTGAAAATGTATAAGGATGTAAAAAACTGTGGTTATGATCTTTCTTTGAAAGAGTTGAAAAAAGTTGTCTTAGATTCTATTAAAAGTAATTTTGCAAAAGCACCTCTCATCGTATTGCCGAGAAATGATATTGAAGATAAGACATTCTTTTCGGCGCAAAAGATTGAAAAAGATATTCGCTTACAAGGCTTCTATTACAAGAAAAAGTTTTATTTTGGTAAGAAGTTTAACTTCTTTGAATACTTCAGTGGGGAGAGTGAAGATAGATTAAACTTTAAAAAGATCATTATTAATAGAGATCTTCATATATTTGAAGACACAGAAAATAAATTCATTATTTTAAGTGGGGCGAATATTTATATTGGGGAGAAAATTAATAGTAGCCGCTCTAAAATAACAATAAAAAGAATGCGAGAAGTTGATCGTGATTATCAAAAACTAAAACTTGATAAGTATTCAAAAGCTATTTTTGAAATGTTTGACAAGAAAGATGGTATTATTTTACTGGAAAACTCATTCACAAGGGCATCTCGTGATCGTCACCGAGAAATTGAGCTCTACTATATAATAAGACCAGAAAAGGCAAAAGAGCTTGAAGAACAAATTGATGAAAATATCTAAATTCATTTTCTAAAAAAAGTTATATAATGAAGTATGTTTGGTGAATCAGAAACGTTTTTTTCTTGTCCATATTGTTTTGAGCAGATCTCAATGGTCTTTGAAGTCTTTCATGGTAATCAGTCTTATATAGAGGACTGTGAAGTCTGTTGTAGGCCTATTCAAATTACATATTCCGTAGAAGAAGGAGAGGTTATTAACCTAAATGTTGAAAGAGCACAGTAGGCTTTTTGCGTGTAGCTATTTCTTATCTATCATGTTATATTTTTTATGATATGATTTATCTATCGTCATTTAAAGCATCGTGGAGTCGTAATGACATTAGATCAATTAGAAACCTTTATTGCTATAGCAGAGCAAGGAGGCTTAAGGGCCGCCTCAAAAGTACTAAATAAGACACAGCCAACACTATCTACAGGAATGAAAAATCTAGAAGAAGAGCTTGGCGTTGTCTTATTAAACAGAGAGTCTTATCGAGTAAAATTAACAGAAGAGGGGAAAGCTCTTCTTAAAGAAGCAAAAGATATCTTGGCCCATGTTGAAAAGTTTCAACTACTATCTAAAGAGATGAGGATGGGCAGAGAGCCTCGATTAAAATTGGCGATTGATTATCTCTGTCCTGTCGAATTTCTACTAAAAGTTCTAAGTCAATTTAAAAAGACTTGTTCGACTACAAAAATAGAAATGGACTTTGAGGTGCTTGGTGGATCTATTGATAACCTTATTAATCATGATGCTAATATTGCTATTACACCTTTTATTGGAAATCATAGTTCAATTGAGTTTCAAAAAATTTGTGATATTAAAATCATTCCACTCGCAGCAAAAGGTCTCATTAAAAATAATAAGCCGACTCATAAAGAACTTATCAAGATTCCGCAAATTACTGTTAAAGACTCTTCAAAAACCCCTCAGAACATAGATTTTGCAAAGAATGAGGATGCAGAGATTTGGCTCGTTTCAGACCATATGATAAAGAAAGAACTTATTATGAATGGGTTTGGCTGGGGCCATCTTGAAGAATCGTCAGTCTCCAAAGAAATTAAAAGGGGCAAGCTTCTTGAGCTCAAGTTAAAGAATGTAAAAACGAAGAAGATGCCTTTGTATATTACTCGCTCAACAAAAAAGACTTTCGGACCCGCAGCGCAAGACCTATGGGATTATATAATTAATCAATTTAAAGAAGTTTAAAAATGGCTACTTTAGTTTAATTCTATCTTTTTCTATAAGAATCATCTTTTCTTTATACAGCATACCAATAGCTGATTTGAAAGACTTCTTACTCATGTGAAGAGCATGTTTAATATCCTCAGGGGAGCTCTTGTCGTGGAGAAATACTTCTCCGCCTCTGTCTTTTAAATAATTTAAAATAGTGATCTTAGCATCTTCCAAATTATGTACACCAGTCTTTTGCAGACTTAAGTCTAATAGACCATCTTCTCTAACTTTTTTCAAGATGGCCTTTCTTTTGTCTTTCACTCGAAGTTTCTCAAATATTTCATTGTGATAGATCATACCAATGTACTTCTTATCGACTATTACTCTAAAACCTAATTCTTGCTTGTTAACAATTTCAATATCGTATTGCTTATTAGTTTTTAAGCTCTTGTCATCTTTTGAAAGCTCAATATATTTTCCAAGTTTTGTTGTTCCATAGATTCTATCTGTACCTTCTTCTAGGCATACTCTCACAATATGTTCTTCATAATTTCTTACTTTATGCTTTTGTTCATTGCCTGGAACGAGCAAGTCCTTATCAATGCCCCAGTCAAAGAATGCACCGAAGTCTCTAGTCTCGACGGCCCTAAGTAGAGCAAATTCTCCTACCTGAGCAAAAGGAACCTCAGGAGTCGCTATTAGCTCACCCTGAGTATTTAGATAGACGAATACGTCAATGTCTGAACCTACTTCAAGCTGGCCAGTTGTAAATGAGCGAGGCAAGAAGACCTCAGTACTATCATCTTTTAACACTAGACCGCGGCCAGTATCTCTATCTACTTTCAAAGTATTGATTTTACCTATATTTGGCACAGAATGCTCCTTTTTATATAGGTATAACCTTCTTAATGCTCTTCGTATATGAGAGTTCATAAGAGCTTTAAAATCATGAATTTATTACAATCTTATAGTCATAAACTCATTTGAAGCATATAACTCACTTCAACATTAGGATAAATTATGACATTACAAAGAAATTCAAATAACTTTAAAAAACCACGCTCATTCGCTCCTAAGAGCAGTGTCGTATATATTGGTAATCTTCCATATGATATCGGAGAGAAAGATCTTGAGGGTCTTTTTGGTAAATTTGGAAGAGTGAGAAGAGTTAACCTAATCACAGAGCCAGGAAGTGATAAGAGTAAGGGAATTGCTTTTATTACTATGCTTAAAGAAAACGATGCTAAAAGAGCTATCAAAGCTTATGATGGTAGAATCATTAAAGGTAGAACAATAAAGTGTAGTGAAGCTCTTGATCGTGGAGATGGCGCAAAGAAGCCTAAGAAAGCTGCACAGAAAAATACTGCAAGGCTTAAAAAAGACAAACAAGAAATCAGTATGATTAAAAGAGAGAGACGTAAGTCTTCTCTTGATAAAATGTTTGAAAATATTAGCCGTTAGAGTTCTTGACTATTCTCTCTAAAAAATCTCTAATTTAATGAGGAGAGAGTCATGCCATTAAAACTAATTTTATCAGTTATTTTAATTAATATTCACGTTCTCGCGACACAGCAAGTTCTATTCATTCACGGAAATGCTGAAGATCGTACTTATTGGACAGACACTGAAAACTCCCTCTCTCATGATGTTGAAAAAGCCGTTGATGAAAGTAACGTCTTTTATGCAAATTATTTAACTGAAGAAGAAATTAATAATCCCGTTGGAAATTAT
>NZAF01000038.1 GCA_002686115.1 Halobacteriovorax sp.
TTGATGTTATCAATCAGATAGAATTCGAAGCCGAAAAACGTACTAAAGATAAGGTTGAAGAAATTAATGCTAGTATCTCAAAATTTCAAGCGGAGCTTAATCAATTAGGTAGAAAGGCAAATGCTGGGAACGTCGCCTTATTACAAAATGAAGGGCTTAGAAGAAAAAAAGAATTAGCTAAGAAAATAGCCGTTTTAAAGAAAGAGCTTCGACAAGTAAAAAGAGAAGGGAGAGAAAAAATTGAAAGAATTGGTAAATTCTTTCAGTATCTAAATACACTCTTCGTCCCAGTACTCTTAATCATCTTTGGGTTTTACTACAATATGAAAAGAGCATCACTCATGAAAAGTACTAGAGAGATCAAGGGGAGAGATGAAAAATCATCGAGAATAGATAATTTAAAGGCGGAGGTGAATGTATGAATTTAAAGAATCTTTCACTTGTTACACTTATACTTTTTATAACTTCACTTTTTGTTTATCACCAAGAGAATAAGCGAGGAACTGATTTATTATCGGGAAGTGATTATATAAAAGGTTTAGATGTTAATAAAATACAAAAGATTTCTCTTAAGTTTGACAACGATAAGAAAATAACTCTTACAAGAGACTCTAATAAGTTTGTTCTTGAAAATCATAAGTCTTACCCTGCTTCAACTGAAAAGGTAAATGATTTAATTTATAAGATCGCAAGTATTCAAGTTAAAGAAAAGGTTGACTCAAATGTAGGTGATAAAGAACTTGAAAAGTATGATCTAAGTAAAGAAAAGAGGAAGTATCTGGTCGAGCTTTATGATAATCAAGGGGCTAAGACGGTTTCATTTAGTGTCGGGAAGTCCCATAAGGGGAAAGGGAATTATCTTCATAAAGATGGGAAAAATGATGTCTATCTTTCTAGCAGTAATGTATGGATAAACTCTTCATACAAGGATTTTATTAACACGGTTTTATTAGAGGTTAATGAAGATGAAGTTGAAAAGTTATCATTGAATATTGAAAAGCCTCTAGAGATTGTAAAAAAGGATAATGATTTCATCGTTGCAAAAGAAGATGGAAAAGAGGTCGATAAAAAAAGTGAAAAGGCATCAGAATATGTAAAGAATCTTAAATCAGTTTCATTTGATGACTTTCATCCATTAAATGATCCTAAAGTTCTTTCATTAAATTTTGATAAAAATATAAGAATTAAACTTAAAAATAAGCTTGTTTATGATGTTAAAATTGCAAAAGATAAAGATGATCACTTTGTTAAGCTTCAGGCATTGATGGAAGATGCACCTAAAGAGTTTGTGGTTAACCAAAATGATGGAAAAAAAGAACTTCAAAAGATCGAGGATGTCATTAAGGCACAAACAGAAGCTCAAAAGTTGAACCTCGAAAAAGGCGCATGGGTTTATAAGATTAAAAAATCCGTTTTTGACAAATTAGTAAAAAAGCCTAGCTACTTCTTATAGCTTTCTTTAAGGCTGCTTTTAAAGATTGATTTTACTCTTTAAAGGTAGCCTTAGTTCTTTTTTCGAAAGAAGTTTTATCCTTGTGCCAAATATGACAGAGATAAAGGCCAAAAAACCAAGAAGACCACTTGAAAATGGAAAGAATTCAAATAGAAAATAATAGAGAACATAAAAGATTGTGCTAAAAATAATCACTTCATTATTCTTAAATCTTTTTGGACAAGACATACCAACAAACGATGCTCCAAAGGCAAGCTTTGAATATAAATCAAAGTCAAAAACTGCTGTGGTATCAATTATTTTTAATAATGAGAGGCTAAAAAGAGTCACAAGTGTAGAAGCCTGAACACTTGTGACCATATAGTTTTTATGAAAGGCGAAAGTTAGTTTTGAGCAGAGTATTGTAAATAGAAAAGAGAAGATCATAAGTAACTCACGAGACAAAATAAAAAAGAAACAGATAAAAAGGCAATTGTTCCAAGCTTACCACCATGACCATGAAAATGATTATCAAGAAAGCGAAAAATGATCCAAACAAATATAGGAACTAGAAGTAGTAAAGATATTCTTTGATTTACCTCAAGTACACCAATAGCAGCAAAAGAAGAGCAGTAGATGATAGTGCTTGCTTTCTTTGAGATATACTTTGAAAGAGAGCCAGTAAAACCGACTAGGCTTGATGCTAAAATAGGATTTAAACCGATACTTATCAGTATGTGACAAGCGAGAAAGCCTACAAAACTAAAAAATAATAAGTACATACTATGAAGACGAAATAGATTCATGAAGACATTATCAAAAATATCTCTTCGTATCGTCAATCTCTATTTTCTAGGAGTTACATCTGGAAAGTTTTGAGTGACTCTAAAGGCAGTTGAAAAACAACCTTGTAATAAGTAGCCACCGGTAGGGGCTTCATAATTTAACATTTCGCCGCAAAAATAGAGACCTTGAACTTCTTTAGATTCAAAATTAGTAGTAAGTCCTTCTAAACATACACCACCGGCCGTTGATATTGCTTCATCTATTGAACGAACACTATTTAATGTGACTTTAAAGTCTTTAATGAGCTCAGGACTTATAGAATCTTTATTCTCATTTAATAGGGTGATGGCGTCCTTATTTAGCTTAACAGAACGCCTCAAGAAATTAGACATTGACTCTTTAGCCTTTTTCTTAAGAAATCTGCTCTTTATTTCTTCTAGCGATAAGTCTGGCTTTAGATCAATTGTAACGAGAGCTTTATTATTTCTTTCTAATTCTTCTCTTATGTATTTTGAGAGTGCGTAAACTGCAGTTCCTTCAATTCCAAAGTTGGTAATAACCATTTCAGCTTTTACTGATTTATCTCCAAATTCGATAGAAATATTTTTAAGATATAGTCTTTGTTTTTTCTTCTTTAGAAACTCGCTCCAATTTGTCTCAAAACCACAGTTCATAGGCTTAAGTTGAGCGACCTCAATTCCTAAAGACTCCATATATTCAACCCAGCTTCCATCAGAGCCTGTTTTTTTCCAACTTCCTCCACCGAGGGCGAGTATGACTTGATGGTATTTAATAGTCTTAGTTTCTGCTAAATACTCAAACGTTAGTGTCTTATCTTTTAGTATCTCTTTCAATTTATACTTTTTGAATAATCGAAAACCGCTAAAGCTATTTAAATATTTGTGCCAATTTAAAAGCATTTCAGCTGCTTTAAGCTTTTTGGGAAAGACTCTACCACTTGTTCCAATAAATGTTTCAACACCAAGTTTGTCACAAAATTCTCTTAGATCATTTGGTGAGAAATCACTTAATAACTCTTTAAAAAGAGACTTATTTTCGTAGTATTTAGAAGTGAAACTATCAATGTTTTCAGAATGGGTGAGATTAAGCCCACCATTTCCTGCAATGAGAAATTTTTTTGCAAGACCTGATGATTGATCATAAAGATCGACTTGATATCCTTTTTCAAGAAGTAGGGTACTACAAAAAAGCCCCGCCGGGCCTGCGCCAATAATAGCGATTTTGTGTTCATCAATTGAATTACTTTCTGTAGACATTTTTATTATTAATCACTTTGTAAAAGAGTTCATAAAGAACTCCAATGTTGTTCTTTTCACTTTTTCAATATCAATATCTTTTTTCTCTTTGAGNCCCATTAATAAGGGCCAAAAAACCTGTCCCTTAAGTATTGAGTGAAATTGTTCAGAAATATCANCGGGNTCCATCTGACTAGTTATTTTCTTTTCATCTTGNGCCCTCTTTATCCAGTCGATAAATAAAGATTCACTCTTTGTAAGTCTTTCAAGCTGATCTTGTGATGGCACTCTACCTTTTAAAAGCTCACTTATAGTAATCTTACTAATTGTAATAAAGGAATCAGTCATGGTGAGATTTAATTTATAGTCGATTGTCTTCTTAATCTGCTCTTCGATACTTTTGTCGCTTTCATATTTTAAAGAATGCATATCTTCAACTCTATCTAGAATCATATCGATCAGTGCTTGATAGAGCTTTTCTTTTGTAGGGTAATACTTATAAAGTGTTCTTTTTGAGACTTGTGCTTCATCAGAGACTGCTTGCATACTTGCAGCATCAAATCCCTTATGAAGAAATTCATCGCATGCAGCTTGAAGAATTTTCATATCTTTTTCTTTCTTTTTAGCCTTGCAATTGAACATGTAAACCTCTGAAATAATGTATCTTTAATAAGAAAGTACTCTCTTGCGTTTACTTTTTTGTTGAACCAGGTCACATTCTGGAATAAAGTAAACGCATATGTGTACTTTAAGTTAATCCCATAAATATATCAAGGAGAATCATATGAGTGAAGCAAAAGTATTCTTAATCACGGGAGCTAGTTCTGGTATGGGTAAGACAACAGCTATCGATCTTATAAAGAAGGGCCATATCGTTTATGGTGCAGCTAGAAGAATTGATAGAATGCGTGAACTTGAAGAGCTTGGTGGTTATGCTTTAAAGATGAACATCACAGATGAATTGTCAGTGAAAGAAGTTGTCGATCATATCATTAAGAAACATGGGCGCATTGATGTTCTTTGGAATAATGCTGGCTTTGGCCTGTCTGGAACTCTTGAAGAGACAAGTATTTCAGATGCTAAGTATCAGTTTGATGTAAACATCTTTGGCCTGGCAAGAATTACACAACTCGTAATTCCACATATGAGAGAGAGGGGAAGTGGGACAATAATTAATACTTCATCGATGGGTGGTAAGGTTTATACACCGTTACTTGGTTGGTATCACGCTACAAAGCACGCGCTAGAGGGAATGAGTGATTGTCTGAGAGTTGAACTTAAGCCTTTTGGGATTAATGTTGTCATCTTAGAGCCTGGTGCTATAGAAACTGAATTTGGTGCCGTTGCCTTTGAAGACCTTGTCGAGAGATCTGGACATGGCCCATATAAGCCGATGGTCGACTCGTATGTAAATGTGATGAATAAGTATTATAAACCAGGAAGTTCATCACCTACGAGTGTTATCTCAAAGACGATTGAAAAAATCATTGAAAGTCCAAGACCTAAGACTCGTTATCTTGTAGGAAAGATGGCAAAACCTATGGTCTGTTTAAGAAACACATTTGGTGATCGAGCCTATGATAAGGTAATTGATTTAATGCTTAAGTAAGTTCTTTGTTATAACGAATCCTACTTTTTTATGACAAACTTTTAAAATTTTTAAGTTAATGTCATATAAAACTGATCTATCTTATGTTTGTGATAGCTTAATTCGTTTACGATTATTATATGAAAAGACTTATTTTAATACTATTAATCACTTTTTCATCAACGTTTGCCAATGACTGGAAAGAAGTTGCAAAAGAGGACGGTATTGTTGTTTATGCCTTTGAACATGATGAATCAATTATACCTTTTAAAGCTGTTGCAAGGATCAATCAACCAATAAAAAAAATTCTTGGTGTTTTAAAAGATCATAAGAGAAAATATTTATGGGCACCAAAGCTTAAAGATGTAAAAGTTCACACTATTAAAGAGAGTGGGGAATATATTTTTTCTGAGTATTATAAAACTCCGTGGTATTCATCAGACCGTGAGTTTCTCTTAAGTGGTCACATTAAGAAAATTAGTAATGATGAGTTTTTGCTTGTTGGAAAGTCAATTGATAACCCTATGCTTGCAAATCATGATCATATTCAAGTGGATGTAAAGACTCTAAATGTTCGTCTCTCTAAACTTGGCCCTCAGCAAACTAAAATCATTTTTGAATTTCATGGTGATATGGGTGGTTGGATACCTGTATGGCTTATGAATATCATTCAAAAGAAATGGCCTCTTCGTTTTATTCAAGGATTACGTAAAGAACTTGAAAACATTTAAATTAACTAAAGGAATATTTTGAAAAAAGCTCTTGTAATAGGTGGTAATGGCTTCTTTGGTAAGGATATTGTTAGAAATCTCTTAAAGAATGGACACGAGGTGACTCTTTTAAATAGAGGGAGTCGACAAGATGGTTTTGGTGAAGATGTAACAAGAATTAAATGTGATAGAAACGATCATCAACTTTTAGAAGATTCTTTGAATGGGAAGTTCTTTGATGTTGTTTTTGATCAAATTTGCTTTGAATATGAGCAAGCAAAAAAACTATGTGAGCTCTTAGAAGATAAGGCGAAGAAGATTGTCTTCACTTCGACTGTTTCTGTTTATGATTATGGTGGAAACATTAGTGAAGATGTCTTTAATCCATCCGATTATCATTTCCAAAAAGAAGTAGGTGTTAATGATGATTATGGAGAAGCGAAGAGACAGGCTGAATATGCATTTTCTAAGTTTTGGAAGGGGGATCTTGTCATCATAAGATTACCGATTGTACTTGGAACATATGACTATACTGGAAGATTAAAGTTTCATATCGAGAAAGTTAAAAAAGGCGAATCAATATTCTTTCCAAATATAAATGCAAAAATGTCATTTGTTAGTAGCGCTTTTGCAGGTGAGGTTATTTCAACAGTTGGAGTGGGTGAGTTCACTGGTACTTTAAATGTTGCAGATATTGAATCAATAACCTTGAAAGATTTCATAAAAGTAATAGAAGCCGAAACAGGTAAAGAAGCGATCCTTTCAAAAAGTGAGAGTGGCGATAGTAGTCCATATGGAATAAGCTCTGATTGGTTTATAAACTGTAATAAGCTTAGGTCATTAGGGTTTTCAAGAAATGAAGATTGGTTAGCTCAGCTTGTAAAAGAGCTTTCTTAGTTAATTAAATATTATAAGTACAGCTTACTCTAACTTTCATATCGACTAAGTCTTGTAAAAGAATGTTGTAGCCCATAGCATCCGTTGAATTATTTTCTTTTATTTTAAAAATCGTCTTATCCTGAATGTTTTTTTCACTTAAAACAGCAAAGTCATCATAGATGATATTTTCAAGCTTCTCTAAAGATGAGTCTGAAATCTTACTCCACGAAACGATGGCCGTGTACTCATGCAGTTTTACATTTCCTGTCGCATAGTAGTAATTTTCACACTCTGAGCGAAGTGACTGTGCATTTGCACTTAGAGAAATTGTGAGTAAAGCCAGAATTAGAATAGATTTCATAATAACCTCATTTGATAAATTACTTATGACTAGCAGGTTTACAGTATATTTTCTTTAGAGAGTGAAATTTATACTTACTATGGACTTCTTGTGCGAAGCGTTTTTATTTTTTACTTGTCTAGCTTTTGTTAGACAAGGAACTGTCTTTAAGGCTGATAAACGTATATTTAAATATTTATGGAGGGTTATATGAAATCAATCTTATTGTCATTCGCACTGATGATGTCTTGTTCACTTTTTACTTCTGCACATTCAGAGCTGCCAACGGCTTCAAAGGTAGAGGTACAGCGTTATGTTGGTAAATGGAATGCTATAGCAGCATTGCCACAATTTTTTACGAGAAAGTGTGAAGCTCAGACAGCTGAGTATGAAATCATTGGTGAAGGCGAAATATCAGTCTTGAATATATGTCTTAAAAAGAAAGGTGAAACGACGATTGAGGGGCAAGCTAAAGTCGTAGATACTCAAACCAATGCTAAGCTTGAGGTTACTTTTAATAACTTTTGGACAAGGCTTTTTAGAGTTAAAGGTGATTACATCATTATTAAATTAGATGAAAATTATGAATACGTACTTGTTGGATCAACTAATAGAAAGTCTCTTTGGATAATGTCTAGAGAGGAGACAATGCCTAAAGAAGTTTACAATGATTATGTAAAGGTCGCACAGGCTCTTGGTTTCAATACATCTAAATTAGTTGTATCTAAATTTTAATCTCTCTGTTTTCTCACGGTCTTGGCCTATCCCGCCAAGACCCTCTCTTAAGTACTTAATATTACAAAAACTCATACGCACTGAGTAGTGTTAAGATTTTATCAAACATGTACTATTCTTAAGCATCAAGGAGATTTTCATGCTTAAGATTTTTTTAGCACTCATGTTCTTATCTTTTTTTGCTAGAGCGAATGGAGAGAGCAACATCGTTAGTGTTAATGAATTATGGAGAAGTCACTTAAGGTCTGAATTAGATCCGTTTTTCTTTTTTTCAAATATAGATAAAGTAAAGTCAGAAAGCTTGGCAGACGAGCTTAGATTAAATGAGATCAAAAATTATTATAATAATGAAAAAGGGTTTAATTACTATATTGATACTAAGTTATCTAAAGTCGATGCCCTAAAAATATATTCAGACTTAAAACTTTATAACTCTCAATCTTTAAGTTTTTCAAAAGAGAATGAACAACTCATTCATCAAGCAAGACTAAAGATTAAAAGTGCAGAATCAGGGATGATTAATGAGGATGAATTAAGAGAACTTTTAATCAATACCCCTGACTATGCAAATTATAATAATGGTCATTATAAAAATGGATTAAAGCTTTTTTTGATATGTCGAAAAAACAGAACTTACCCATGTCTCTTTGTGATGAAAGATATCTTTGATCAATTTGTCACAAATGAAGAAGGTGAAATGTGGTCTATGCCTGCACTTGCACATTCATGGAGAGAACTTCCTTTTAATATTACAAATGGGGAAACTCCNACNGGTGTNCATACCATTGANTCNGTAATGCCATATGCGAATAATCANAAAGTCTTTGGTAAATTTAGNAGACTCATTCTAAATTGGATTCCAAGTGATAAATATATGGCAGAGTTTTTACCACAGNNTTCAACTCTTTCAANTTGGTGGAAGCAAGCTAGTATTGCTAGGGANNTTGGAAGNCTCTATTTAAGAATTCATGGTACNGGAAAAGTAAATGAANATCCTAACTCAAATTATTACCCACATGTTGGTACATCAGGATGTATTTCAGTAAGAGAAGGGCTTTATGATAAAGAGTATTATGATCAAAGACTCTTATTAGATAAAATGATGGAGTCGATGCAGATGACCCCGAGTTACTCTGATGAGGTCAATCTTTCGGGTGTTCTCTATGTTGTTAATTTTAAAACAGATAAAAAGCCTGTGGACCTTGATGAGATAAAAAAAAATTTAAATCCTTAATTTCAGATACTTAAGTCTATGCCTCTCTAGAATTATTACTCATTTTTTCCATCTCAAGACTCAAATATGTTAAGAAATTGTATTGAATGATTAACAAGAGTGTTTTGTGAAGAATAAATTATTACTAAGACTTATTATATCTCATCTTTTGGCCTTATTTGCTTTTAAGGTTGGAGTTTCTTCTATTACTTTAATCATCTTTATTTTCTTTCTTATTCTAAGGAGTGTAGGACTTACTGTTGCATATCATCGCTACTTTGCTCACCGCTCTTTTAAGACCTCGAGGTTCTTTCAGTTTATCCTTGCCTTATGGGGTGGTTTATCTGCTCAGAGAGGACCATTATGGTGGGCGGCAAAGCATCGTACTCACCACAAGTATTCTGATCAGCCTGGAGATCCACATAGTCCTCACGTTGATAGCTTTTTTACATCACATATTGGCTGGGCATTAAAGGCCGAGAGTATGGAGACAGATTATTCAATGGTTAAGGATTTTAAGAAGTATCCAGAACTTTTCTACTTTAACAAATTTCATGATCTTTATATGCTTTCATTTGCTCTTTTTATCTATGTCATGGGGGCGACAATTAATCATTATTATCCAGAATTAGGTACGAGTGGGGCCCAAATGCTAGTGTGGGTTTATGTTATCAATACACTTGTCCATGTGCATCTTACATTCTTCGTTAATTCTATTGGTCATTTATTTGGAACAAAAGAGTTGGGAGAGTATAAGTGTGAAAGAGATGATAAGAGTGGGAACATTGCTTGGCTTGCTTTATTAACAGCAGGAGAGGGCTGGCATCATAATCACCATACATTTCCATACTCTGCGAGAATTGGCATAAAGTGGTATCAAATAGATCTTGGCTATCTTTTTATCAAGGCTTTTGAGAAGTTGAATCTTGTTTGGAATGTGAAAACACCAAAAAAAGAAACACTGGATGAGATTTGTCAGCTAAATGCGCTAGATAAGTATATTCATAAAGTATAGTTAAACTTCTTTATTTAACTATAAGTTTGACCCCTACATTATTGATGATTAGAATATATTCTTAATCAATCATTTATTCGTAAAATTTATTTTTTACATCGACAGGAGTCTGTTAATGGGTCTGATATTAAAGCAGCTTTTTTCATTAATTCAGTTATTAAACTCTGATACCGGAACTAATCAAATTGCTGCAGGAATTGCTGCAGGTTTTATACTTGGAATGAGCCCAGGTTTAAGTATTCAATTTATCTTAGTCTTTCTGGTTATTCTTTTCTTTAGAGTTCAACTTGGAGCTGCTTTAGTAAGTATGTTCTTTTTTAAGTTTGTTGCATTTATCTTTGATCCCATTTTTCATTCCATTGGAAAGAGCATTTTAACTTCGAACGGTTTAAAGGGCTTATTTACAACGATGTATAATGCACCTCTAATTCCTTTTACACGATTTAACAACACTGTCGTCATGGGAGCCGGTGTCTTGGCGATTATTTTAAGTCCAGTGGTTTTCGTTTTAGCAAAGAAGCTTGTTGAAAAATATAGAGAACAAGTTGTTGAGAGAATAAAAAATACTAAAGCATGGAAGGCTTTAAAAGCGACTTCTCTTTATAAATGGTACTACAAATATAATAGTCTTTACGGGAATTAATCATGGAAGATAATAAAATTGATAATAAAAAAGAAGTAAAAGAAGCTAAGAAAGTAAAGAAAAAGTCACCCGTAAGAATAGAGTTTGTTATTCCTATCTCTATCATCATTATTGCCTCGATGGCATATGCTCGATTCTTCTTAGATGGCAATCTACGTTCAGTTCTTCAATTTGTAGGTTCCAGAGTAAATGAGGCGGAAGTAAATATTGGAAGTATAAAAACTTCTTTCCTGAATGGCTCATTAACACTTTCTGATATTCAAATTACAGATAAAGATAATCCAGAATATAACTCTTTAGAAATAAAGAAGATTAATTTTGATGTAATGATGGAGGCATTGTTAAAAGCAAAATTTGTCGTAGATGATGCAACTATTGAAAATATTCAGATCAATACGAAAAGAGATAAAGTAGGAAAACTGATTACACCGGATCATAAAGAGAGTTCCTCAAGTAAGGCCTTAAAGAAAACTAAAACAAGTGTTCTAAGTACTGTTGAAGACTCTTACTCGGAAAATGCTCTCGGTGATATTGCCAAAGTATTAGGTGGAGCAGATCCAAAAGATCAGATCGGTGATATTAAGGAGACTCTTAAAAGTGAAAAGAGAATTGAAGAGCTTGAAGCAAAGGTAAAAGAAAAAGAGAGTGAGTGGAAAAAGCGAATCGATAACCTTCCTAAAGAAGATGAAATAAAAGCTCTAACAAATGAGGCAAAAAATATTAAGGTCAAGAGCTTAAAGGACATAAAGCGAGTAAAAGAGCTTATTAAAAAGGCTAAAAATATTTCTAAGTCTTATTCCGAGGCCAATAAGGCGTTAAAGACTGATTTGAAATTTTCAAAAACAGGATTTAAAGATATTGAAAAATTAATTAAGAAGGATATTGAAGATCTTGAAAAGCGCTTTAGTCTTCCAAGTGTAGATGCGGGAGATCTCTCTCAAAAGATTTTCGCAAAACTCTTTGATGTACAACTTGCTAAAGTCAGAAAATACTATCTAACTGCAAAAAAGTATATGCCACCTAAGAAAAGTCCTGAAGAGAAAAAGCCAAGTGTGGCGCCAGCAATCAGAGCTGAAGGAAGAACTTACACTTTTTCAAAGCCTGGAGGACTGCCATTATTTTGGATTAAAAATGTAGACTTAAGCTCTAAGTCCCATGCGGATTCACCAAAGAGTGGTGATCTCAGTGGATATATAAAAAATATAAGTAGTGATCAGGCCTTAATAGACAAGCCTACTGATTTACTTATTTCAGGAGATTTTCCAGGGAGTAACGTAAGTGGTGTTGAAATTAAAGGTCTTCTTGATAACAGAGATACGGTTTCTAATCAGTCTCTTAATGTCTCTGTAAAAAGTTATCCTGTAAGCAGTTTTATTCTTTCAAAAGGTAGTGATTTAGGACTTACTATGGAAAAGTCTCGTGGTATGGCATCTCTTAAAACAAGTCTTATAGGTGAAAGTCTTACTCTTGATCTTAATAACAAATTTAGTGATAACAAATATAAAGTCGAAGCGAAGTCTAAAAGTGTTCAAAAAACTATTTCTAATATTATTAATGGAATACCTACAATTGATATGACCGCAAAGGCTACAGGCAGCTTCGAAAAGCTTGACTGGAGTATCCGCTCAAATTTAGGACGTGAAATTAGTAAAGGTGTAAAAAGAGAAATTAATCAAAAAATTAGAGAAGCAAAGAATAAAATAAAAGAACTTGTAAATGAAAGAGTTGGCAGTAAAAAAGAAAAGCTTCTTTCTAAGGCAAAAGAGGTTGAGAATAAGCTAACTTCGATTCTTGATAAGAATAAAGATAAATTAAAAGACATTGAGAGATCTCTTGCTCAAAAATCGAAGAGTAAACTTGATTCACAAAAAGATAAACTCAAGAAAAAAGCAAAGGGGCTTCTTAAAAAGTTTAAGTTTTAATTTGAAGTCTAATCTAGCTAGGAACTTGCGAAGGGTCTAAAACATCATGCCACTCTTGATATTTCTTTAGTTGCGACAACACAAAAGAGCACGTTGGCATAGTCTTTAGACCCTTATCTCTCATATAGGCTATGGCCTCTCTTAGTAGGGCCTTACCAGTGCCTTTCATAGAAAATTCTTTTGGCACTATCGTATGATCAATGATGATTTTATTTGGAGCTGCTTGAATAAAGCTCATGTAGGCAATAAGACTCTCATCTTGAGGATCTTTAGCTTCCCATTTTCCACCTTTTTCATCTCTACTAAAATTTATTTCTAGATCCATAAGAGCTCCTTGTTGCTACATCGATGATTTAATTGCGCTTTGGCACTTCTTCTCACTTTCATAGGATGTTAAAAACTCAGAAGTATTAATGGAGAAGAGATATGTTCCTTGGCAAATAAAACCGTTTTTAGCTTTTTTCACAGCATCAATGCATTCAATATGAGAACTAAAGCTAGTGCGATATTTTTTTTGACCAACAGAATAGAGATAATGGTTCTTACAAATAAATCCACTTTGCGAGTTTTTGACTGCTTTTAGGCAGTCTTCATTACTTTCAAAACCTGTGAGGTATCCTTGAACACCATTGGTATAAAGATAATAGTCTTTACAGATAAAATGAGCGCTTATTGAATACGTAAAAAGGGCAAGAATAAGAATTTTTTTCATTTTCATATTCTAAGTCATATATATTCACTTATTCATTACGCACATCAGTAATAATACGAACACCCTTACTTCTAAAAATAAAGGAGAACACCCACTGCATAAATACAAGTGCTCTATTTCTAAAGTCTATAAGAAAGAAAATATGAATAAAGCACCACGATATCCATGCACAAAAACCAGCTATTTTTAAATTTTTAAATTCCATAACGGCTTTAAAATTTCCGATTGTCGCCATATTTCCCTTATCAAAATATTTAAAGGAAATTGACTTATTCATTTTTAGTTGTTTGGCCACATGTCTTCCTTGTTGGGAGGCGACAGGAGCAAGGGGGGGAAGGGGCGAGTGGTTCGCTCCTTTAACGTGTGCAGAGTCGCCAATAATAAATACTTCTGGATGATCCTTTAGTGAAAGATTGCTCTCAACAATAACTCTTCCCATGCGATCTTGTTTTGAGTCGAGCATGTTCATTAAGTTTGATGCCTTATTGCCTGCTGCCCAAATGATATTTTGTGATTCTATTTCAAGATTACCGGCTCTCACAATATTTGAAGATATATCTTCAACTCTATGATCGTTTAATACAATAACTCCCAGATCTTCGATATATTGCTTGGCCTTTTTAGAAAGATATCCTTTATAAGAAGGTAAAACATCAGGTCCTCCTTCTAAGAGATAAATTTTTGCTTTTTTAGAATCAAAGTTTTTAAATTCTTTTAGCATGATATCATAAGCGATTTCAGCAAAAGCACCAGCTAGTTCTACTCCTGTAGGTCCCGCGCCAATGATGACGATGTTAAGAGAGTCCTTCTTTTGATTTTCACAATCTTCAAAACTTTTTAAAAGTTTATTTCTAATATGAACAGCATCTTCTAGAGTTTTTAATCCTGGGGCAAAACCTCTCCATTCACTATTTCCAAAGTAATTTGGTCTAGAGCCTGGAGCCAAAATAAGATAATCAAATGAGTGAGTTTGATTTGATTGGCAAATGATCTGCTTATTTTTTTTATCAATTGATATGACCTCATCTAAAAGGATTTTAATATTCTTATACTTCCCAATCACCTCTCTTAGAGGAACTGAAATATCTCCAGGTGAAAGAGCAGCAGAGGCTACTTGATAGAGGAGAGGTTGAAAAAGATGATGATTTTTCTTATCAATCAGTAAGACTTCAAAATCACTATTCTTTAGACCTTTAGCTGCAGAGATTCCTGCAAAGCCTCCTCCGATAATAATAACTTTCTTTTTCATAACCTTTCCTTTCTTCTTTTTAGGACAATTTAAACTGAATATTTAATTGAAACAATATACTGAATGTGCAATAAATAATTTCTAATATGGAAATAATAAAAAAGACCTCATTCGATAGGATTTATGCTTTTTCTCTGGCATCTCTTGTTTTAAAGGAGGGCTCTTTTGCTGGGGCCGCGAGAAGAATTGGAATTGCTCCATCAAACGTAACCAAAGAGATTCAAAAGTTAGAAGAATATCTTGGAATTAAAATATTCAAAAGAACAACTCGCTCTATTTCACTTACTCAAGAAGGTAGAGTCGCGATAGAAAGATCTCGTCGAATCTTAAATGACCTTGGAGAGTTAGAAGAGAATTTACTCGGGACTCTTGATGTGAGTAAGGGATCTTTACGTATTACTGCTCCAACGACACTTGGGCAAAGTTTTTTTGCTGATATCATTGCTGATTATCAAATATCTCATCCCTATATTGATATAGATCTAAGGTTTACAGATAGGATTCTAGATCCTGTTGAACAGGATATAGATATTAGTATCAGAACGGCTTTTAGTCTTAAAGACTCAAGTATGTTTGTAAGAAGAATTGGCCATGTCAAACGAGTTGTTGTGGCATCGACAAAGTACTTAGAGAGTTTTAAGAGACCTAGAAATCCAGACGAACTTCATGAACATAATTGTCTTCTTTATATGAGAGGAGATAGTCCCTTCATATGGTCATTTGAAAAAGGGAGTATTAAAAAAAATATTCATGTGACAGGTACATATAGATCAAATAANCTTTTAAGNCTTATAAGGGCATGTGAAAANGGTGTTGGAATCNTAAATATTCCAGAATACCTNGTTAAANCNTATATTGATGAGGGAAAGTTAAAGGTCATTTTAAAGACNTGGAAACTTCCNGCTCATAATATATTTCTTTTGACCTCAAGAAAACCTTCGCAAAGTAGAAGGTTACTGACAATGGTCAACTACCTTAGTGAAGAAACAAAGAAAAGAGAGTGCTAGAACTTAAAACGCTACTCGTGCGCCTAGTACAAAGTTTCTACCAGGAAGCAATAATTGGTTTTTAAGCAATGAAACATGGTTTCTGGCCTTAACATCTCCTAGGTTTCCAATACGGCCATAAATCGTCATTAAAGTTTCATGACCTAAGTTTAATTGGTAAGAGCCGTTTAAGTTAATCATATTATACTCTGATGTTACTGTTTCATTTTGAGCTAGCTCATCTTGTTCAAAAACACTGCGCCACTCAACTCCTAGCCTGTAGTGATCTCTTATATAGTCAATCATAAGCCCAAGACGCATAGGTGAGATTCGAGGGAGGGATTGATTTGTTTGCGTGTTCTTTCCTTGAAGGTAATCAAATGTTAAGCGAGTTTGTAGATTCCAAGGGAGTTTTCTTCTCCAATCTAATTCAATACCAGATATCTCTGCCTTGTTTTGGCTAAAATTGTAAATCTCAAAATCCTCTGAGCTATCACCAGCAGTACCACTTTCATCAGTATCATCAAAACCCCCGGAAGGGTTAAGAGCAATATAATTATCAAAGTTTTGATGAAAGAGAGTAAAGATAGTGCTGTTCTTATCACTTTGATGTCTAAAAGAGAGTTCAATGCCGACTGAGGATTCACTATCTAGACTCTCGTTACCTTGCTCAAAAATTCCTAGGGCCTTGTGAGCACCATTAGAGAAGAGTTCCACTTGGTTAGGAGCTCTCTCACTATATGAAAGATTAAAGCTCGTAGAGAAGTTTTTATCAAATGAATAAATTCCACCGATAGCAGTACTTAAAGTATTAAAGTCTTTATTTGTATTAGCTTTTAAATTTGTAAACTCACTGCGAAATCCAGCACTAAACTTCCACTGGTTTTTTTCATATTCTTCAAAAGCAAATAATCCAATCATTTTATGTTCTGTACTTGGTAAGAAGGCCTCTTCTCCATTAGCTTCGTAGTCAAAAAACTTCGTTTGTAGACCAAAAATACCAGATAGATTTCCAGAATTGTTTTGAATAAATTCAACTCTAGTTTCGTTTCCAGTATTCTCAAACTTCGTCCCAATGGCACCATCTTCAAATTCCGTATGCTCATACATTGTCTGAGCAGATTTGATTCTCACTCCCTTAAGCCAACCATGAAGGGCGTAGTAACCTGCAATATCAACTCGATCTTGATTAAGGTCTATATCTGCATCTTCCTCTTTTACAACGCCGTAGAGATTCTCAAAGTTAGAATAAGAGATTCCAAAGTAATTCTTGTTTGTAGAAAAATATGTAGCACCAACGGCGACAGAGTGTTGCTCCATCTCACTATTATTAACTTTACCAAGAGGGGTATCGATATTATTTGCATCTGTATAATTACCATCAAAGTGAAAGACAAAATTATCTGTTCCATAGTCATATTTTCCTGCAATAGTTTTTGCAGAATTGACTGTTTCATTTCTTAAGTCAAATGCACCGTACTGACCTTTGAAGTGATTTTGATGAATCCTTGAATTAACGACATTAATAACACCGCCAATAGCAGAAGAACCGTAGAGAAGGTTAATAGGTCCTCTGACTATTTCAACGCTCTCAGCATTTATAGGATTTGTCGCTACCGCATGATCTTGACTTGTACCCGATGCATCGAGGAGTCCGATACCATTTTCAAGAACTCGTACACGATCACCTTCTAGACCTCTAATGACTGGACGTGATGCCGCAGGACCAAATTGACTCGAATTAACCCCAACTTCGTTTCTTAAGGTTTCTCCTAGGCTAGTTTGGTTCTTATTTAAAAGGTCATCTCCATGTAGAGTGGAAACCGTTTGTACAGTATTTAAAATATCACTTTTATTATATTCACCAAGAACTTGAATCGGCCCAAGGTGAATAAGCGAATCATGGTGTGGGTCGCTATCTTCCTTGTGCGAGAAGCCTGGGCCTTCGGAAAAAGTGTTTAAAGAATAAAATAATAATGATGCTGTAAAGATATGTATTTTTTTCATAGGGTGTATATTGCGACATTTTTGCAATAGTGTCTAGACTTTAATGCAAAAATATTGCAATATTGCTTATGCGTTATTTTTTAGCTTTGAGCTTAACCTTACATATTTTTCTTGTGGCATTTTTATCTTTCGGTAAAAGTGAGTCTCCTGAAAGTGTGAAAAAGATAGTAAAGCTCTATCTTAAGTCACAGAGTAAAGGTCCAGTGAAAGCAAAGAGAGAGGCTCAGATAGCGGGAACAAAAAGAGTCATAAAGAAAAAAAAGCATAAGAAAAATAAGTTGAAGCCAATTAAAAAAGTAGTAAAGGCTAATAAGAAGAAGGGTAATAGTAAGAAAAATGTTAGTGTTCAGAAAGCTTCCGGAGGCGGAGTATCTCTTGATGAGAGAATGAAGTATATTGCAGAACTTACTAAGTTTATCGATAAGAATCAATATTATCCAAGAAGAGCTCTTAGGATGAGACAAACAGGAAAAGTTAAGGTCAAGCTTGTCATTGATCCTGATGGCTCTTTTAAAAGTATTAATGTTATTGAAGAGTCTGCTTATAGTATTTTAAATAGTGCAGCCGAGAATCTTCTTCTTGAACTTGGATCGTTTAAGCCTCTTCCAAAAGGATTTAAAGCAAGTGCTGAATTTATAGTACCTCTTGTTTATGGGATAAAGAGGTAGATATGGATAAGTTGTCACAAGCACTAAAATCAAAAAAACTTAGAGTTACTCAAGCAAGAGAGGAAATCTTTCATCTTTTAAGCGAACAATCTAAATCTATGAATGCGAGGGAAGTTTATAAGAACTTAGCTAAAGACTCTCAGACTGATCTTGCTTCAGTGTATAGAAATCTTACTGTCTTTGAAGAACTAGGTCTTATTCATAAATTTCCAAATGGTGGCTATGCTATTTGTGAACATGATCATGAAGATAGTCATAAGCACCATCATGTACATATTATTAATCACTGTACTCATTGCGGTGGTAGTAAAGAGGTGAGTAATCATAGTGACAAAATTTGTCGATTAGTAAGAGAGCTAAAGTCATTCACTTCAAACCTTACAAATGTTCAAGAAATAGTCGTGCAAGGAGTTTGTTCAAGTTGCTCTAAATGGCAATAACCTTGTATTACTTAATATGCTCTATTCCAAGACCTTGATTTTGAAACTCCTTCTTTAGAAAGAGATCTTTTATATGTCTACCTGCAGTACTTGCATTCTCTGAAGTACTTTCAGAAAGTTTATTTGAGAATTCAATGACTCCACAAACCTCACCTTTGAAAGTTGCAAAAGAGAAATTAGAAAAGTTAACGTCGGTGATGTGATGAATTCTAATCTTGTCTTTTTTGCCAAATGCTCCAGCAAGAAGGTTTGTTGTAAGTTCAGATTGAACGACAGGTTTTGTGTCTCGAATGATTTCATTGGCAAATTTAATTTGCTTATCAGTCATAGGTAGGATTTCAATGTCGTAATTCTTAAGCGTATGTCCATAAGGACAATGTAAACAATTCGTTTTACAGCATGTTCCTCTATTAGAAAGATATGCTGATGTATAGACAGTGTCACCTTCTGCGTTTGTATAAGTTAATTCGGCTTTATTTTCAGTGTTTTTATCTTTATTCATAATGTTAATGTAGTCGACTCTTTATATTTCTTCCAATTATTTCTTATAAACCCCAAGCTCTGATATGTTTACACTTAGAGCGCATTGGTTTTCAGATAGAAACTCCTTTGCACGAGAAAAAATCGCAGATGCCATTTCTTCTTTTAGTGACTCCGAGCGACCAGTTAAGAGACGTACTTCGATATGAAGAAGCTTATTATTATTTCCCTGAGCGACAATCGAGTTCTTTACTTCTATTGTTCTAGTTTTAATGGCCTCAAGGTTAACAGTTTCTTGTTCTGATAAGGTCTTATGAAGGGCCTGACAAAGTTTTGATAGCTCAATCTCACTAGCAATATCTTGATCATGTTCAATAATAATGTGGGGCATATTCTATCCTTTTGCCTATTGTATAGGATTGTCTTTATCTTGAAAAATGCCTTGTGCTTACGCGATGAGTAGTGAAGAAGTCTAGTGGCACCTCTGAAAGAAGTTATGTGGCGCTGTGTTGTCTGCTATTGGGGTGAGAAATTTACTTATAGTATTGTGGAGGTTTATTATGATGGTATTGATTTACAGGGGATAAGTTTAAGCATGGGCAAGGGATCTAGGAATAAAAATGTGGCAATTATTGGCTCTGGCATAGCAGGCTTAGCTGCTGGACACTATTTAAGACATTTGAATTGTGAGATGTACGAAGCGAAACCTTTTTTGTCTCTTGCAGGTCATGGGATGGAGCTTAATGATGGGAAGATGATAGATATTCCTTTAAGAGTTATTCATCCAGAGTATTATCCGAGACTTTTTTCTCTTTGTCGTGAGCTTGGAGTAAAGCTTAGAAAATTAGAGCACTCAGGTTCATTTACTCTTTCTAATAGAGAAGAATATTTTGAGTACTTTAGTTTTTCTTTTTTTAATAAGAGAATTAATTTTGTGAAGCCATCATGGAATTACCTAAAGCTTGGAGTCGGGTTCTTACGTTTTTATAGATTAAGTAAGAAATATATGAATAACGAAAGCTATGAAAAGATTAGCTTTGAAGAATTTCTTAAAAGACATAAAATTTCAAAGATCACCACAAAGCTCATTATCCTTCCTCTTTTATCTAGTATTTGTACATGTAACTATGAAGAGTTAAAGAAATTCCCAGCAAGAGTTTTATTAGAAATGATCTCAAGAATTGCAGGTCCCTTTCCTAT
>NZAF01000039.1 GCA_002686115.1 Halobacteriovorax sp.
AACAAATAGTAATTGTTCCTGTAAACATGGATATTCATGGGGAGCATGCAAAGAAATTAAGTAAGAGCTTATTTGATAAAGGGTATCGTGTAAAAGTCGACGATAGAAATGAGTCAATGGGCTATAAGACAAGACAGATTCAAAAGGCAAAGATTCCATTCATGCTTGTTATTGGTGACCGTGAGATGGAGAACAATACCGTTTCTGTTAGAAAGTATGGCGAAAAGAAAAGCTTTACTTGGAGTGAAGAAGAAATGCTTGAGAAATTTTCTGCACTAGATGCAGTAAAAGAGCCTACTGGTATAAATTAAGCATTTCTAAAATTTGAAAAACAAGGATGTTTTCATGAAGAAAAAGAGTAATATTCTTATCCTCTTTGGTGGTGGCAAAACTGAACACGAAGTCTCTCGTGTATCAGCAGACTACTTAAATACCGTCATTGGTAATGTCCAAGAGTTTAATCCCATATTAGTTGAAATAAGTAAGGATGGTGTTTGGCTATCTAACGATCGCCCATGCTCTCTTGTAGGAAAAGTGCTTAAGACTCCGACAGAGCAGCCCTATATCGACTATATCATCCCATGCTTTCATGGATATCCAGGAGAGACAGGTGATATTCAAGGATTATTTGAAAATCATCAAATCCCCTACTTTGGTCAAAATGCAGAAGCAAGTGTGATTTGTTTTAATAAAGTTTTAACAAAATTATTCTTAGATCATATGGGAGTAAAGAATACACCATGGATGTCCGTTCATAAAAATATTGAGATTGATGAATCAAAGATAAGATCATTCTTTAAAGAGCACCAATCTGATGTATTTATCAAAGCCGCATCTCAAGGCTCATCAGTAGGATGCTTTCATGTCACAGATGAATTTAAGCTTATTGATAAAATAAATGAAGCATTTAAGTTTTCAGATCACGTACTGATAGAGAAATCAATAAAAGGCCGAGAGCTTGAAATTAGTGTCTTTGAATTTGGTGATAAAGTAATGGCAAGTCTACCTGGAGAAATTAAATGCTCCGGAGACTTCTATGACTACAAAGAGAAATACTCTGATAAATCAACAACAAGCACTGACATTATAGCAAAAGATATTTCCAAAGAGACAATGGAAGAGATGAAAGATATAGCAAAGAAGGTCTTCACTTTTTTTGGACTCAGACATTTGTCTCGAGTTGATTTTTTCTTAACAGAAAAAGAAGTTCTACTAAACGAAATCAATACATTTCCTGGTATGACTCCAATTTCAATGTTTCCAAAAATGTTAGAAAAAGAATTAGAAACACAAAACTATAATTTTAGTGATTACATAACGGCAATCATTAAAAAAACACTTAATAAAGAAGGTAGCAATGACTGAAAAATTAGAAATTATTACCAAGGCAAATGAAGAACATGGCTTAGGATCTCTTGAGTCACTATATTCAAAAGGTATTATTCCACGAGAGAAGAAACCTTATATCATAAATTACAAAAAATCTGTCGGCCCATACATGGCACTTGATAAGAAAGATGGGCATTCATACTTACTAGATGCTTCAAGCCAAATTGCATCCTTATCACTGGGTTTTAATCCTACAGCACTTTTTGGTGTCGCACATCACTATGAAGCTTGGACTAATGAAAAAGATAGTGAAAATTCTAGGGAAATCATAAAAGCGTTTGAAGACTTTTTAAAAAGAAAATGTGGACATCAGTGTCTTGAAGTTAGTTATACAAATTCAGGATCTGAATCAAATGAGACGGCATTAATAATGGCGTATAAACGTAGAAAATTCACCAAGGCACGAAAAGTATTAGCATTTGAAGGCTCTTTTCATGGAAGGATGCTCACGAGCCTTTTTTCGACTTGGAATAAGAAAAAAAGAGAGCCTTTCCAAATCCCAGGCTTTGAAACAGTATTTTGCTCATTTCCACAAATGCTAAGAACTAAGAATGACTTTGAAGCGACAAAGAAACAACTAGAGTTATTTGAAAACTCAAATCATCGTGATTTTTTAGATTTACTAAATAAAGAAATAGATAAGGCAAACCTCGATAAAGAAAATCAGCTTTATCATCAGGAGTTAATTTCTTTAAAAGAAGTATATACTGAGATTCAAAAAGAGAAGATATTTTCAATCATCATTGAGCCTATGCAATGTGAAGGTGGAGATAAGTATGGAAGTAGTAGATTTTATAATCTATTAACAATTCTTGCTAAATCTCAAGGTATCGAAATAATTTATGATGAAGTACAAACGGGCTTTCACCTTGGAAGAGACTTTTTCTGGTTTAAAAGCTTCAATATGAAAGACTCTGAAGGACAAGAGGTATTTCCAGATTATTTAACAAGTGCCAAGAAGTCGCAAACGGGCTTCGTCTTAGCATTTAATGGAGAGAAATCTATAAATTCAGAAATTAATTATACTTCTATACTTAGAGGTTTCTACCAAGGCCTTATTTCTGACCAGCAAAAAGAAAAGATATTAAATCTAGAAAATATGGTTGTAGAAAACCTTCTTAAACTTAATAAAAAGTATAAAGAATTTAGCTACCCTAGAGCAAGAGGACTGGCCTTTAGTATTGACTGTGAAAATAACGAACAAATTATGTCCTTTATTAAAAATAGATTTTCTCTTGGCCTATTAATATATCCTGCTGGGGATAGGACATTACGATTTAGAATCAATACAGCGTTTAAAAAAGAAGAAATTGAATATCTTTTCAATGCGCTTGATAAATTAGCAGCACATATCTTTAATGGAGAAGAGTTAACAATTGATAAATTCTTTAGCCCATCTAAGATGAATTCTATTGATGATATGTATAAGTGGCATGAAAAAATTGTCCTAGCTAAGAAAAATGGAATTAAAGAAGAAGATGCTCTAGCATTTGCTAGTGATTTTTTCAAAGATCAAAGCATTGAATTTAAAGTCATCAATAGTGACAACTTCAAAGAATACAAAGAAGATATCATCCAAATTGAAAATGATACTTACGAACCACTTAGAAGAACGTCCATTGAAAAATTTGAAAGAGTCGTCAACACGAGAGCATTCGTTGCGATAGGACTAGTTAAAGATAAAAAATTGATTGGTATCTCTTTTAGTGGTGAACTAAGAAGCTTTGCAGACGAAAGGGCCATGCGTAGAGTAAAATACTTCGAACATCCTGGCGCTCTTTATATGTTAGATACAACTGTCATCAAGGAGTATCAAGAACAAGGGTTAGGAAGATATCTTAAGTACAGTCTTGAACTAATCGCAATATCTAAAGGTCTTGATTATATTTACGGACGCAATAGAGATGTACTAGCAGGCAGCATGCTAAATACAAATATCTCCCTTGGAGCAATACCTGAACTTTATGCCTCGGAAGACTATTTAGACGATCTAGACTATAGAGATGTCTATATTTATAGATCAAACTTAAAATGGCCTTCATTAAATGAAAAATTAAAAATGAAAATATCGAGACATCCATACTCTCCGCTTGCAAAATCAGAGATTGATGATGATTTCATTAAAGAGAATATGCCTTCATTAATAAACAAGGTATGCCTTTCAAACTTTATCTCTAATAATTATATCAAACAGACTAATAAACTCGTTGAAACTTTGCCTAAAGACCTAAGATATATTTTTAGTTCTAGTGGTCATAGTGAATGCATGGATAAGGTTTATAAATCTATCTACTATAAAAACCAAAATACATCCAATAAGCCAACTGGTGTTTTAACTTTTAAAGGACATCACTTTGGAAAAAACAGTATGCTTGCTCATTCATTAAGCTTTCCAGAGAACTCTCACTACCCTGTTAAGGCGATAAACGACTTAAGTCTTAAAAAATTTGAAGAAGAGTTAAATTCGGGAGAATACCTTTGTGTCTATTTAGATATTGAAACATTAATTGATGAACACAATAGCAAAAAAATTGACCTCACAAGTTTTTTAAAAAACATCAAAGAATTATGCACAAAGAGCAATGTGAGTCTTGTTTATGACGAAACAGTAAATCACTATGGCCTAGATAAAGAATGGTTATCTTCAAACCCAGAGCTCTTACCTGATGCGATGATCATCTATCTTGGAGGACAGATGGGAATTTGTGCCATGAAAGAAGAGCTTAGAATATCAGATCCATTAATGATGATTAGTACATGGGATGGTGATGAATACTCATTAGTCTCAAGTGTTCATGCATTAGAGAGTGATCCGACGAAGCTTAATGAGAATCACAAATTAAATGATATTGAGTATCTGGGAGACAACCTTATTTTAGTTGGTGAAAATATTCCCTATCGTCTAAAGAAGTTATTTTCAGGGCCAGGAAGATATTCACTTTCAAATGGTGAAATCAATTTATTAAATGAACACCTTAAAGAGTTATCATGAGTTTTACAGATTGTAATTTTCCAATAATTGATATGAGAAATACTCCCAAAGAGGACTATGGGCTTGGTCACGGAGAGGAATACGCTAAGCAAATTGCTGAACTATCTTCTATCAGAAGAGAGTTAATGCTAAAGAAGAACCCAGCATTAAAGGATCAAATTTCTAAGCTTGCTTTGGAGCAACTAAAAACTTCAGAAAAGTATAACCAGGCACTATTTAATGAGTTAAGTAACATTTCAAAATCATCAAATGTAAGTTTGGAAGATTTGATTATATTGAATAACTACACAGACTTTAGAGATATTCAATTACCTGATGAAGGATGTACTACAATCTCTATAAAAAAAGATATTAACGAAGTTGGACAAACTTGGGATATGCATGGGAGTGCAGCAAATTATCTCTGTATACTCTTATATCCTGAAAAAATTGTTTTTTCGCTTGTTGGTTGTCTTGGAATGATGGGTGTTAATAAGTCTGAACTATTTATTGGCGTTAATAATATAAACACCCTTAATGCAAGAGCTGCTCTCATTTGGCCCATGTTAGTTTCACATATCTTGGATCAAGGTAGCTTAGAGACAATGAGGGATGAGTTAAAGGGAGCTCCTGTAACATCAGGTCACAATTATCTACTTAGTTCTAAGAGAAGATCTGAACACTGGGAAATCTCCCCTACGATGCAAAAGATGCCATTATATAACGAGATTGATGACAATAAGAATCTTGTGTTCCATACAAATCACTGTCTTGATGAAAGCCTAAAGCTTGAAGAGGATAATATATCTACTAATTCTACGACATTTGATCGTTATAGAATTATGGAGAAATTTAATAATCAAACTCACCAAGACCTTTATTCAATTCTCACCTCTCATGAGGGTTATCCAAAGTCGATCTGCTCACATTCAATGAGTACTGACACTGACCCTTCAATGACATGTGGAGGAGGCGTTTTTAATCATGAAACTAGTGAATTTAAAGTCTGGAGAGGTTGTAAGAAAAATAACAACTATCTAGAACACTCATTTAACGTAAGGGAGATTCTTTCATGAGCTCCCCTAAAGTTTATAAGAATGCAAACGAGGCTACCCTAGACATAAAATCAGGCTCATCAATTATGAGTGGTGGTTTTGGCCTATGTGGGATTCCAGAAAATTCTATAAATGCAATTGCTGAAATGGATATTAATAATCTTACGATTATTTCTAATAATATTGGTAATTCAGGAAGAGGCCTAGTTGCTCTTCTAAAAAAGGATATGATTTCAAAGGCACATTGTTCATACGTTGGCGGAAACCCTGATCTTGAGAAACGAATACTTAATAAAGAAATAGATGTGAACCTTATTCCACAAGGAAGCTTTAGTGAAAAGATTCGTGCTGCCGGACTTGGCATTCGCGCGTTCTACACTCCGACAGGATATGCCACGTCTGTTGCTCTTGGAAAAGAAGTTAAAGAATTTGATAGACCTTGTATTCTAGAGCATGCTCTACATGCAGACTATGCCATTATTAAAGCTGAAATTGGAGATGAATACGGAAATCTCTATTTCAAAGAGACGGCAAGAAACTTCTCTCCTCTCATGGCAATGGCGGCGAAGACGACAATCGTTGAAGTTGAAAAGCTTGTTAAAATTGGAGAGCTTGATCCATCTAAAATACACTTGCCTGGAATATTTGTGCAAAGAATATATCAAGGTAGTAACTACCAAAATGATATTGAATTTGAGATCACCAAGGACTAGAGCATGCAGATATTAGACAAAAAAACACTAAGCACTGAGGATATGGCAAAACTTGTTATAGAGCTTATACCTGACTATGCAAGTATCAATCTAGGAATAGGTATGCCCACAATGATTGCAGAAATTTTACCAAGTGATAAGAATGTCATGATCCATTCAGAAAATGGTGTACTTGGAGTTGGGGAAAGACCTTCAAAAAAAGAAGTCTCTCCAACTCTTATTAATGCAGGAAAAGAAACAATTACGATAAAAGAAGGCGCAAGCTTTTTTGATAGTGCATTAAGCTTTGGCATGATCAGAGGCGGTCATCTTGACTTTGCTATTCTTGGAGGAATGGAAGTTGATATTGAAGGGAGCCTTGCGAATTGGATGATTCCAGGTAAGAAAGTTACGGGAATGGGCGGAGCAATGGATCTCGTTAATGGAGCAAAGAGTGTGATTGTGATGATGAGGCATTTTAACAAAGAAGGCATTAGCAAGCTTGTAAAAAAATGTTCACTTCCTTTGACTGGTAAGGCCGTCACTCATTATGTAGTAACAGATCAAGGACTATTTAAAATTGAAGATAAGAAGTTTAAAGTAGAAAAATGTCTTAAAACATTTTTTGAAAAAGAAAGAGAAAATAGTATTTATGAATTTTCAAATTAAGATAATAAAAAAGGGACAGCCTGCAACTCTGTCCCCATTTTTCGGCTTCCTGCCTAATTCTTACCACGACATCCTGTCGTTACATTTAAATTATATCGTGGATTTTAATCTATTGCACAAAAAAAAATCCTGGGTAAACTTTTCCATAAAGGGTGTTTCATGTTAACTAAATTATTTACTAAAAAAAGCAAAGAAATTTTTACTCTGTTCATTCCGTGCTCAAAAAATCCATACTTTAGCTACCGTGAGAAAAAGCTCGACTCAATCACTCAGCTTTTTAATTCCCACTCTGTAACGTTTGAAGTAAAGGAAACAATTTCCCATGAAAAGGGCTTTTGGATTATTTTTGCTCTAGAAGCAAATGAAAAATCATTCAATAGTCTAAAGAATGATCCTGCATTTAGTGACTACCTCATTTATGAAACAGAGAATGATCAAAGCACAGAAAGTGAGCTTGAGATCATAGATGAGAATCACGATGAATTTAGTAATGTTGATAATTTTAAACTTTAATTTGATATGAATTTTAAACTAGCGCTTTTTATATTTACCCTTTTCTTACAATCATGTTCTTTAAATAATGTTGTGGAATTTGCAGAAAATCAAAAGAAAGAAAAACTTAAAGAAGCAAAAGAGAAGAAGTTTAATAACTTAGTTTGCAAGAGCAAAGGTAGGGAAAAAAGGTTATATGGCCTACATCCTGCTATTGATGAAGAGATTATAAAAATCATACACACTCATCAACTCAATTTTGACGAGAGTATATATATCATTTCTTATTATATGCTCTACTTTAGGCCAGATGCTACATCTGTAAACTCTAGAACTCTCCATCTATATAAGAACAAAAAAGGCTTAATTAAAACGCTATACATCCCTAATGATTCAAAAAGTTATTTGGCCTACTTAAAAGATAAGCTTAAAGATAAGAATGTACGAATATCTAAAGTTTCNAAAGCAATAAATAGTCTTCCNANAAGAATACCCGTTTCTTCACAACTGCAAAAGTATATACAAAGTCATCAAACATCCTTTTATAATAGCAGCTTCTTAAAAAAGATTTTCTTTAAGGGGAATCAAATTATAAAACAAGATGAAACATACCCCTTTATAAAAAAGAAATTAAATATCTATGGATATAAAGATAAAAGAACGAAGAAGATTGACTTTTTATTCAAACACGATAATGGCTATCAATGTAATTTTGATGAAAATCTATTTAAAGATGGGCCAATTTTTACGAAAAAAAATGAGAACGTAAACTCTCATGTTTTTGCTTATTTCACTTCTCCTAATCAATTCTTTATAACTGTCACCGCTTCTAAGCCAATTATTGAAAGAGACAAAAAGACATACTTGTTTGAGACGAGTGTTACCAATACCTTTAATTCTGCTATATGCTTAAATGAGTCATTAAGTAACTTTGTTATCACAAGCAATAATCTACATAGTGAACAGATTCTATATAATATCTTGAGTAGTTCTCAATATAATGACCATAGATTGATTAACACGAAACGCTTCTTAGAGCTTCAATATCCAAAAAGAAAAGTCATAGAGGTCTATGGTGAAGAGACAGATAAATCAAAAAGAAATAAGAAGTACACTATCTACACTCCTACCATAGGAAGAGTTGATTATATTGAGTATAAAAAGAGTCGTCCGGTTCTTTATAGAGACCCACGAAATGAGCTTATGACATGCAATTGAAGCTTATTGGATTAGCATCAAGCAAAGAATATCAATTAGATGTAAGAGACTCTAAGCAAAGCTTGATGAATTTATTAATTGAAAATGGGTCCCCTGTCGCATCAAGCTGCAACGGAGAAGGAATTTGTAAGAAGTGTTTTATTTTAGATAAGCAAGACGTAGAATTAATCAGCTGTCAGATTAGTACAGAATCATTTTACAAAAATCATGGTGAAGAAATAAAAGTAACCTATTTATAAGGAAGTTTAATTATGAAATATTTATCTTTTGATATTGAAGCAACAGGTCTTGAGAAGCACGATCTCATTATTGAATTTGCGATGATTCCCTTTTGTGCAAAGACAAGAGAATTTAATGAAGACTTAAAGAAGCATTTTTTTATAAAGTGCCCTTCATTTGATGAACTTAAACCTAATTTAAATGAGTGGGTTATAGAGAATAATAAAGAGCTTATTGATACTGCACATAAAGAAGGGATTGAGATAGATCAGTTTAAGTCAGAGTTAACGGATTATTTTGAATCAAAAGAAGTCATAGACTATTTTGAAAATCAAAAGATTACCTTATTTGGAAAATCCATGAATGCTATCGATTTACCTTTTTTAAATCGTGATCTTGGTTATGATTATATGAGAAAGTATTTCAATCATCGTGTACTTGATTTAAGTTCAATTGCTTATGCTCTTATTGACATGGGACTTTTACCTAGTGAATGCGAAAGTGGATCGAAACTCATGAGACATCTTGGTTTTGGCGAAGTAGCGCATACCGCTCTTGAAGATGCTATTAATACTGCAAAAATGTATTTTAAGATGCTAGACCTTGAGAAATAAACCTTAAACTCAATCATTTTTTTGCAAAAAACCTATAAGGGTTAAATGCCTTTGAATCTCTTCTTATCTCAAAGTGAAGATGGTTACCTGTTGATCTCCCTGTGCTACCAACAGCGGCGATAACTTGCCCTCTTTGAACCTTTTGACCTTTTCTGGTGTAATTTTTATTCGCATGTGCGTAAACAGAGAAGAATCCATCCTTATGGGAGATAACGGTAATATTACCATATCCACCTAATTCCTTTCCTGAGTACACAACAACCCCACTATCGACAGCAATAATCTTTGCTCCACGTCTTGCGGGTATATCCATTCCCTCATGCCTTCTTCCCCATCTATGACCAAAGTGTGAAGATATTCTCTTTGAGGACGGAACAGGCCAAAGGAATCGTTCATTCGAAGCTAATTTCTTATAATCAATACTAGCAATAGATCTTGAATTAATATCTCTTCCAAGCACTCCATGTGAATAAGGAAGAAAGATTCTTTGTCCCTTCACAAAACTGACATTCTTATTCATTTCTATCAGCTTCCACTCACTGACATTAAATAATGATGCTATTTCTTTAGGCGTATAATTATTAGTAAGNGTNATATATCTTCCACTCTTTATATGAGCACAAGATGTAATCAAAAAGAATGTGAAAATAAGTAAAATTCTAATNTCTCTGGCCTTTTGGCCGGAAAGCTGAATTTTATCTGATAATTATACTAGATTATCTATAAGTTCCGACCACTTACTTTTCTGATCGGCGAACTCGGGTATTAACTTGAGTGAATTGATCGATATTTTTCCCTGCTCTATAGCATGACAGTCAGTTTCAGGCATATGCGAAGTTTTGACAAGATTTCCACCTAGCCAGAAATACTCTCTATTTCTTGCATCAAAACGGTGCTCAATATCCTCTGAATATGTTCTCATACTGAGTGATGTTGATTCTACGCCCTTAATCAGATCTGCTTTAAGATTTGGTACATTAATATTTAAAAGAGTCATAGGATCAATATGCTGATGTAGGCCTTTCTCAATAAATTTTAATATAAAATCTGCTGCGGTAGTGAAATAAAGCTCATCTGGGCCTAATTCATGAAAATGGGCATCGAAACAAGTACTTATTGCAATTGATGGAATTCCATTAAATACACCCTGTCTTGCTGCAGCGACTGTTCCTGAGTAGTAAGTATCATGAGCTAAATTTGCACCATGATTAATTCCAGAAATAACAAGATCAGGCTTTCTATCTAAGACTTGTAATGCCCCAAGAAGCGTACAGTCAGATGGATAGCCAGAAGTTGAGTATACATTTTCTTCATGCTTATAGATTCGTACTGGATGATCTAAAGTTAGCGTTTGACCGGAAGCACTTCTCTCCTCACTTGGCGCGACAATGGTCACGTCATGGTCATTTTTTAAGACGTTATAAAGCGTTTTGATACCTTGAGCATCGTATCCATCATCATTACTTAATAAAATTCTTAATTTTTCCATTTCACCCTTCATCAATAATTTACAATGATATTTACAGCTCTTTATATCTATTGAAAAGGATGTTAGTAGAGTTTGTAGAGATTACTGAATTTAATGATGAATTATAGGAATGTCTGATAGTCCTTTAGGCCTTTATCAAGCTTTGAAAGATCTACATTACGATAACAAACCTCGACAAAGTTATTAATAGGAAGTTCAACATAGTCTATATCAAAGCCGTCTAGAACAACTCTAGATACATTTAAATCCCAGTTTAGAGCAATAACATAAGGGAAATGTGATCCAAGGCGAGCATTCATATTAGAAATAAAGTGATAAAGCCTCTCACTTTGAGCAAGCTCTTCTAAGTATTGATAACTCAAAGAGACCGATTCTACGAGCCCTGACTTTACTGCAGCCTGCATAGAAACATCTTGATCATAGTAAAGAGATAATTTTGTACCCAACGATTTAAAGTACTCAGTATCCTCATTGGAAAGGATTTGAAGAGTCACTTCAATACCTGTGCCCTTAAATGAGCTTAAAATATTTTTTATCATAAAGTCTTTTTCATGATGAAACTTAAGAAATATCTTAAAACGCTTAGGATTATAATCTTTCATCAAAACATTTATACAATCTTCAAGAATATATTGCTGAATGAAGTTGACGCTTGTAGGTCTAAAGTCGAAACTAAAATGAGTAATACCTTGCCCTAGAGCAAACTCAATTGTTCTTTTATCATAGACACCTGAAAGTATGAGGTTTGTACCTTCCACATTCTAAGAATACACGAATTTTTGAATTATTTCTGAAAACAGCTCCTGGGGTAAGTTTGTGCCTACTGATTCAGGGTGAAATTGCATAGTTAGTAGCTGATCACTTTTAAATAGTGATAATTCATTGTGCTCATCAAATAAAAGAACCTCTCTTGCCAAACCTTTTTTGTCAGGTTTTACATGCCAAGAGTTGTATCTTTGAAGCTCAAAACTAGATTTCTTATCTAGAAGTTTTGAAAAATCTACAGTACAAGTTCGACCATGAATGGGATGAGTTGATCTTTTAATTTCGAAAGAATAGAAATAATTCAATAGCAATTGGTGACCTAGGCATATACCAATTTTTTTTATATCTTTTGAATTAAGAATATGATTAATTTTACTTTCTAAAAAATGACGATATTCATTTATATGACCAGGCCCAGGGCCTAGGACAACAAAGTCAATTTTATCTTGATACTGCTCTAAATCTTTCACATCATAACAGCGCCAATTCAGTGCATATAATGGTAGATCAATTGAGTTAAAAAGTTCTAAAATATTGTTTGAAAAACTATCATCAAAATCTATATAAAGTGCTTTGATAGGTTTTGAAGCGCTCATATTCTGATACTAGGACCTGAGTTAAAGTTTTTATTATCGTAATTAATAATTAATTGAATACTTTGAATTGAGTCAGTCACTCTATCTTGACCAGAGTTTATATCATCTCTTCTCATTTCAAACTGGAGCATCCAGCAGTTGTTATTTGGAATATAGCGTGCACTAATTGAACTTGAATAAAAAGTCTTATCTTCAAGGTTATAGCTTTGTGCTAATGCGAAAGTTAAAAAGTCACTGAAACTAAAATTAAAACCATACTTAAATAGTCTTCTCGAGGCATCAAATGAATCATAAATATATTCTAAATTATAACTAAAGGTATCAATAGTATGATTCAAATTCAAAGATGTTCTATGCTCAGAACTTGTATAAAAGTAATATTCAGAAACAGAAAATGAAAAGCTACCAAAGTTAAAACCGGTACTAACATATAGACGCTCTAGTCTATTTTCAAGCTCTATGTCATCCTCATTCGTATTAAGCCTAATCCCTTGAGAAATATTAAAAAATGCAACTTGACTGAGATCAAATGCCTGGTTGGAATTCTTAAAATTTTCATAAGGATTTAGGTTACTCTTAGGCGTCTTTCTAAAAAGACTATTATTAATTTGCAGTTCAAGAGAGTTTGACTCAGCTATACTTGTTCTCGTTGATTCTTCTTGTAAGTTCCTATCACGCCCTCTAATCAAATCACGATCATCAAAGCGAAAATTATTAGAATTAGAGTCGAAAGAGTTTAGTAAATCGCGATTACCTGAAAACTTTTGAGGATCATTAAAACGGTGAATGATCTGATAATTAGCATTGTGTATATGAGAAGATGTCCTATTTTTTACAAGCAAGCTTTTCTCATTCAAATCAGGGATATCCGATATTAAATCAGTGTTACTGATTTCCTCTTTAATCTCGGGCTCGCTCACATAATTGTAGGCCTTACCAAACTCCTTTCTTATATCGAAAGAAATAGTAGATGTAATTTTTGCACCATGTTTTCTAGCGATATTATTATCATCAAGAGTGGTGAGTCGATAAGATTGATAGTCAAAAAGAATTTCCTGATTAAAGTCAACAACAGATGAAATGTCATAACTTGCTTTTAGATATGGTGTGTAGTCTGTTCGAAAGACATTTCGAAAAGCAGAGCCTCTATCGGCATGATTTTGCTTAAAGTGGTTAAAGACTACTTTTTGTCCAAAGCTTAGTCGGTTAAGGAAAAAGAAATCTTCGACTAACGTGAGTTGGTTGTGAGCAAGCTCTATTCTTGGAAGTGTTTGAACATATTCGTGATCAAAGCCTTTTGCGTTTTGAAAGAAACTATTATTTTTGAATGAGCCATAAATATCTATATAGAAATTATCAAAGATCCTTTGATAATTAACTTCAAGACCCTTTTCATTATCCGCAAATCTCTCTCTATTAAAAACACCATAATTACCAATAATATCAAGGTCAGAGAGATAATCTAATTCAAAATGAAAAAGATTTTTATAATCAGGTTTATAAAAAAGATCAAACTCAATTTGCTGTCTTAGATTTCTCGTTCCAGATGAATCAAGAGTTGTCTTTTCAGCTTCCCAAATTTTATCGAAACTATGAAGAGAATTAAGAGTATAACTAGAGACATCATTAATCGCGTATCGATGTTCAACTTCAATCCCCTCTCCACTATCTCCAAAGATAGAGGGATTAAAAGTAAAATCATAGTGATCATCAGGAGCGAAGAAAATTGGTTGTTGAAATAAAAGCCCCCTTTCTGCACTGGTCACAATATTTGGGAACAGAACACCACTCTCTCTTTTCGTTTT
>NZAF01000040.1 GCA_002686115.1 Halobacteriovorax sp.
GTAATTGGAACATTTGAATGGTCAAGTCTTAGATTGTTTAAAAGAATCCCCTCTTCAGACGTCTTTGTGATCGTACTAGTTTCTGTTGTTACTGTATTTGCAGACCTAGCAATCGCTGTGCTGGTTGGAATTATTGTTTCTGCGCTTGTGTTTGCTTGGGAGCATGGAAAGACAATGAATGCTAAGAAAGAGCAAAAAGAAGATAGAACATATTATGAGTTAGAAGGACCTCTATTTTTTGGTTCCGTAAGTTCCTTTAAAGAGCTATTTAATTTTAGAGAAGATTCAGAACATATTTATATAGATTTTAAAAACTCAAGAGTTTGGGACCACTCAGGTATCGAGGCCCTTCAAAACATCACTGAGAGATATGCATCTTATGACAAGAAACTTCATCTACTAAATCTTAGTAAAGACTGTGAGATACTTCTTGATAAGGCAAAGAATATTGTTGAATTAAGCATCATTGAAAATCTTGAACAACATATTGCTGATGATGCACTTGATTCATAAGTGGTAAGTTCTTCCTGACAATAAAAGCTATTGCCAAAAACATAGAAATAGAGTGAAAATATAATAAATAAAGGCTCCATCATTTTGGAGCCTTTTTTTATATTCAATTAACAAGGGAGAGAGAATTGAATGAGATAAAAGAAATCGATGCAAATACACTTGGAAAAACACTTGCCTTAATCTCAATCATTCCGGTGGTCCTTGGAGTTGTTATATCTCTTGTCACAACTAATAACGTTAATGTTGTCGTTCTTTTTCAACCTCTTGGTGCATATCTAGGAGGATTTATTATAGGTAGTCTTTATAATATCATCGCTATGAAGTTTGGCGGTATCAAAGTTAGACTTGTTGAAACTGATGAATAAGTAAGAAACTAAAATCTAAAGCCTATTCCTAGGGATGATTGAGTATCGTAATCACTCCCCTTTGGCTCACCAGAAAATACCGCCGTAATATTGGCATCAATAAAGAATCCTCCTGCACTAAGAGATGCTCCAGCTCCTGCATAAGGAGAGGTTTTGATAGCTCCACCACGAGTAGTTGTTACACCATCTTGAACTGTCGTAAATTCTCTTTTTCTAGCATTTCCTCCGGCCCTAAGATAAAAACCAAGAGGCCCAGCACTAAAACCAGAACGAATCCCTAGCTTTGCTTGAGTCGACTTTTCTTCTTCTGTTAAGTTCTGTTCAGGAAGAGACTCATCGTCTTTACTCTGAGTAAGTTCCCCTTCTAATCGTAAAAAACGAGGGCCTAAGAGAGCTCTAAGCCCATAATAAGTTCTGGTTTTTTCTTTAAAAAAAGGTGAAGACTTATATGTTTTTTCGATTCCAAAAATTGGAGTCACAACCAAAAGTCCTTTTGCTAGTGCAAAGGTTTTAAAACTTAGAAATAGAAATGTGATAATAAATTTTATTTTCATCTTTCTATTATTTCTAAATTTAGTGATCAATCATAGAGGGAAAATAAAACACTACAAGAGCAGTCGAGATTCTGTAAGTTCTTTAATTTCATCACGAATTTTAGCTGCATCTTCAAAACGAAGGTCTTTGGCCGCAATTTTCATTTCCTCTTTAAGAGTTTTTATTCGCTTATCTATTTCTTCTTTATTAAAAGTCACATCAACTTTTTTAGTCTTAGTTCGTTTCTTATTTCCGCGAAGAGTTTCAATAACACCACCACTAACAGCTTTTTTAATAGTCTCTGGAGTGATTCCATGTTCTTCATTATATTCTTCTTGAATAAGGCGACGTCTTTTTGTTTCATCAATCGCCTTTTGCATACTCTTAGTTATTTTATCTGCATAAAGAATAACCCGTCCTTCAGCATTTCTCGCGGCACGACCAATGGTTTGAATAAGAGATCTTTCAGACCTAAGAAAACCTTCTTTATCGGCGTCAAGAATACCAACTAGTGAAACTTCAGGAATATCAAGTCCCTCTCTCAATAGGTTAATACCAACTAAGACATCAAATTCACCAAGACGAAGATCTCTGATAATTTCCATTCTTTCAATAGTATCAATATCAGAGTGAAGATATTTAATTTTAATCCCAAGACTTTTATAAAAATTTGTAAGCTCTTCAGCTAACTTCTTAGTCAAGGTTGTAACAAGTACTCTTTCCCCTCTTTTTATAACCTCTTTAATCTCAACTAAGAGATCATCTACTTGAGTTTTTACTTCTCTTACTTCAACAAGTGGATCAAGAAGACCTGTTGGACGAATGACTTGTTCAACAAACTCTCCACCAGTTTTTCTAAGCTCATAATCTCCAGGTGTCGCAGAAACATAAAGAACGTCATCAAGCTTTTGTTCAAACTCTTCAAAATTTAGAGGCCTATTATCAAGAGCGGAAGGAAGTCTAAATCCATATTCAACAAGATTAGTCTTTCTTGCTCTGTCTCCTCGATACATTCCGCCAACTTGAGATACCGTAATATGTGACTCGTCTATAATCATAAGAAAGTCTTTCTTAAAGTAGTCGATAAGTGTTGGTGGAGGATCTCCCTCATTTGCACCTGTCAGATGCCTAGAGTAATTTTCGATTCCCGAACAAAACCCCATCTCTTCAAGCATTTCAAGATCAAGCATTGTTCTTTGTTCAAGTCTTTGATGTTCTACAAGCTTCTCTTGAGCCTTAAGTTCTATTAGTCTTTCTCTAAGTTCTACTTTAATTGTTTCTATAGCAGCATCAAGTTTTTCCTTACCAACAACATAATGAGATTTAGGATAGATCGTAACTTTTTGTAAGCTTTGAAGACTAATACCTCTTAGAGGATCGACTATTGATATCGCTTCTAGCTCATTATCAAAAAATTCAAGTCTGACGACATTAGCATCCTCATGAGCGGGAAAAACTTCAACGATATCCCCTCTGACACGAAAACAGCCCCTAGAGAAATCAATATCATTTCTTTCATATTGAATTGCTACAAGATTTTTTAAAAGATCATCTCTTTCTATTTCATCTCCCACAAAGAGAGTTGTCTTTTGAGANTCATACTCATCTGGAGANCCAATACCATANATACAACTGACACTAGCAATAATNATNACATCATCTCTTTCTAANAGNCTTCTNGTNGCNGCATGCCTAAGCTTATCGATCTCATCATTGATAGAAGCATCTTTTTCNATAAAGGTATCCGTCCCNACAACATAAGCTTCNGGCTGATAATAATCATAATAAGAGACAAAGTATTCAACGGCATTATGTGGAAAAAATTCTTTAAACTCAGCATAAAGTTGGGCGGCCAAAGTCTTGTTATGAGCAAGAACTAGAGTCTTCTTTCCAAGTTTTTGAATCACATTGGCCATAGAAAAAGTCTTCCCTGAACCTGTCACCCCAAGAAGCACCTGCTCTTTTTCTGACTGACTCAAAAAATTCTCTGACAACTTACGAATGGCCTCAGGCTGATCCCCCGTAGGCTTAAATTTTGACTCTAACTTAAACAAACTCATCTTAATCCCAGAAGGTGCCAGGAGACTTTTTCAGTAATCAGCGCAGCATTTGCTGCAGCGTTTACTGAAAAAGTCTCCTGGCACCAAAAAAAAAGGCAACCACTTGGTTGCCTTTGATTATACTTTAATTTTTTTAAAATTAATTGAAACAATTATCGATTTTTTCTTCAATATCTTTTTTTGCTTGGTCATTTGTGATCGCAAATTCTTGCACAATCAAATCTCTACACTGCTCAAGCATCTTTTTTTCTCCAAAAGAAAGATTCTTTTGACTCTTTAATAAGTATAAAGATCTTAAAACATCAGCGATCTCAGTAAGAGAGCCTGTTTTAACTTTTTCCATATAATCGCGGTATCTTCTATTCCAAGTTGAGTTATCGACTTTTACATCATGGTCTTGTAAAAGTTTATAAACAGAGTCAATTTCGTCTGAATTAACTAATTTTCTGATTCCATCTTTAGAATTTGTCGGAACCATTACTGTCATACCATTTGCAATAATCTTAACCATGTAAAAAGAGAGTGTTTGTTCTCCAATCTCTTTTACTTCCATGTCTACGATCTGACCCACACCATGTCCTGGGCAAACCGCATAATCTCCTATTTCAAACATTTATACCTCCAAGGGTCTTCTATCTAATATCAATATAACTCATCGCGGCACCTATCTCAACTTACTCTGTAATGTTTACGGCCTCCCTATACATAAATGCTTTGAGGTACTAAGGACGCCCTATTTCATAAGAAGTTAAAAAAATATCGCTTTTCCATCACAAAAATGATTTAATTTTATAATAATTCTCTATACTTAACTAAGGAAAAGCATGAACGCTGGACTAATCGCAGTTCTCTCTCTTTTTAGTTTCTTTATGGCATATCGCTTTTATGCCAAGTATCTCTCAACACATATTTTTGACCTCGAAGGCCTCGACGATAAAGGTCATCAAACCATTGCCGTTTCTAATGAAGATGGGATTGACTTTGTCCCAACGAAAAAAGAAATCTTAATAGGCCATCACTTTAGTTCAATTGCTGGAGCTGCTCCTATTGTAGGTCCTGCAGTTGCTGCCATATGGGGCTGGGCACCGGCAGTGCTTTGGATAATTTTTGGTGTTATCTTTATGGGAGCAAGCCACGACTTTGGAACCCTTGTCGTTTCAATGAAAAATCAAGGCGGCTCAATGGCAAAAGTAGCTGAGACTCTTCTTGGAAAAAGAGCCAAGACACTATTTCTTGTCATCATCTTTTTTCTCGTATGGATGGTCATCGCTGTCTTTGCACTTGTAATCGCAAGCCTTTTTATGAAGTTTCCAAGTTCAGTTATTCCCGTTAATTTTGAAATCATCATAGCAATTATTATGGGAGTCGTGATTAATAAGAAAAAGGCAGACTTAAAAATACCTTCCCTGCTTGCACAAGCTGGTCTCTTTGTCATGATCTACATTGGAACACTTTATCCAATTGATCTCAGTTTATACTTTGGAACAAATACTTTAATGGTATGGATTATCTTTTTATTAATCTACAGCTTTATTGCCAGTACGCTTCCTGTTTGGATGCTTTTACAACCAAGAGATTATATCAATTCTCACCAATTATTCTTAGGTCTCTTTCTTATGATTGTGGGCCTCTTTATTGTCAATCCACAAATTGTTGCTCCGGCCTATAATCCTTCACCAAGTGGTGCACCGCCAATCTTTCCCTTTTTATTTATTACAATTGCATGTGGGGCGATTAGTGGTTTTCACGGGCTTGTCTCTGGAGGAACAACTTCAAAGCAAATTGCAAAATGGAGTGATGCTAAAAAGGTTGGCTATGGATCAATGCTAGGAGAAGGACTTCTTGCCATACTTGCAACTCTTGCCGTTACAACAGGTTTTAAAACAGAAGCTCTCTGGCATAATCACTACGCGAATTGGAATCATGCCAATGGACTATCAAATAAAATTAGTGCCTTTGTCATTGGCGCAGGAAATTTTGTCAGTGGTGTGGGAATTCCCGAAAATATCTCTCATACTGTCATTGCCGTTTTAATTATTTCTTTTGCGGCGACAAGCCTTGATACAGCATGCAGAATACAGCGCTATATTATCTCAGAGCTTGGACAAGCAACAAAAGTACCTGCACTAACAAATAGATATCTCGGATCTTTCATTGCTGTTTTTTCAGCATTTTTACTAATGATTCAAAGTAATAGTGGAAAAGGTGGACTGATTATATGGCCTTTATTTGGGGCCACAAACCAAATGCTTGCAGGACTCTCCCTTGTTCTTATTTCATTTTTTCTTTATAAGAATAAGAAAAAAACTCTTTCCTATTCAATACCTGCTACGGTGATAATTATTTTTACTTCTTTTGGACTCTATAGAAATATTACGTTATTTTATGAAAAAGAAAATTACTTTCTCACAATCTTGGCCATTACACTATTTATGGCCCAGCTGTGGGTGATCTTGGAAATATTTTTACAACTTAAAAAGTCAAAAGCCTAAGAGGAATTTATGATAGAGCGTTATGAAAAAACTGAAATTAGTCAACTTTGGAATGAGGATCATAAATTTAAAAAGTATCTAGATGTAGAAATTGCTTTAATTAAAGCTCTCGAAAAAAGAGGCCTCGTTGAAAAAGATCTCAGCAAGATGTTTTCAAAGGCAAAAATAGATCCACAAAGAATAAAAGAAATAGAAAAAGAAACAAGACATGACGTTATCGCTTTTTGTACTTCTATTACAGAACAGTTTGAAAGTGAAAAAAGTCGCTTCTTTCATTTTGGAGTTACTTCAAGTGATATCATCGACACCGCCACAAATTTACAAATAAAAGAGTCTTTAGAAGTTATTATACCAAAGTTTGAACAACTCGTTAAAACTCTTGAATCTAGAGCACATGAGTATAAAGACCAATTATGCATTGGAAGAAGTCATGGTATCTATGCAGAGCCAATGAGTTTTGGAGTTAAGCTCTTAGGGCATGCTGCTGAATTCTCGAGAAGACTTAAAGATTTAAAAGACTTTTATTATCATGAAATGACTGGACAAATGTCAGGAGCAGTAGGCAACTACACAATCCTTACCCCAGAAATAGAAGAAGATATTTTAAATGAACTAGGTTTAAAAGTAGAATCCGTTTCAACTCAAGTTATCCCAAGAGATCGTCACGCGAAGCTCATATCTATCTTTTCACTTTATGCATGTGCACTTGAAAGACTGTGCATAGAAATACGCCATCTCCAACATAGTGACATCGCTGAAGTTTTTGAAGGCTTTGCGAAAGGGCAGAAGGGCTCATCAACAATGCCGCATAAGAAAAATCCCATCTCGAGTGAGAATCTTACAGGGATGGCAAGAGTCATGCGCTCTCACATGAGTATGGCAATGGAAAATTGTCTTTTATGGCATGAAAGAGATATCAGCCACTCTAGTAGTGAAAGGATGTATCTTCCTGATGCACTAGGTATTATGTATTATTCAATTGAGAGAATGAATTCAACAGTTAGAGATCTTGTCGTCAACACAGAACATATGGAGAGCAAGGTTACAAAAAACTTTAAACATCTTTCTAGCTTTCTTCTACATGAACTTATAAAATGTTCTACTCGATCTCGTGAAGAGCTTTATACAATAGTCCAAAATGCAACATTTGAAGCCACTTCATTTGAAGGTCTCTTTGACCATATCTTAAACTCGGTTGAACAAGAAACAGAAATAGAACATATGAGTAAACTTAGAAGCTTAGATCAAAAAGCGATCTTTGCTGCACATAATGACTTAGTTTTTGAAAGAACTATAAGAGCTATAAATAACTAGTTTCTTGAGTTAGAACGGTCTCATTGAATACTTTAGTAGCAAGAATATTTTAAATACTCAACAGGCTTTGTTTCAATGGCCTCTCCCCTATATCTATAAAGATTAGTCGTAAAACCAATTGCTTCACCATTTCTAGAAGCAAATAGACTCCAGTCATTGTCAAAATGACTTTCAAAACTAAGTGTTCCAAGATCAATTTTTTCTTTTGAAAAATATTTAAGTGAATCTAATTTAAACTTAATTTTTTTGGGACTTTTAGCATACTTAGGAGATACATAAACTTCAATTTCTTGTACCTCACCGACCTTTGCTTCAGGAAAATATCCAACAATTTTCTCATCAACAAGTAAAAGTGCTTGTGTGCTTTCTTGATTTAATGTTCGTCTAACAATTATTTTATGCCCAAGTTTTTTACTACCACAAGATTTTGTATCGCTAAATTCTTGGATAAAGTTTTTAGAGTCTATAAATTCAGGCAAAGTTCTCTCTTTTACCGTAGAGTTTTTTGGCCCAACTTTTCTTTGAACTTTTTTAAGTGTGCCTAACTTCTCAGCAGAAGCTTTTATACTCTTTTTAAGACCTGACCTCGCTCCAACAATTTTCTCAAAAGAATGAATTTTAAGGTTTTCATTATCATCATAATGACCTTCAGAGTAGAAACGATTAATAGTGTTTTTAGCTTTACAACCAATAAGTCCTAAGAATCTCATATTAGGATGAATCTCTTTAAATAGATTGACAACATCATTAGCGTAGTAATCAATCACAGTGCCATTATTCACAATTCCACTGTTAATATTATTCTCTAGTCCAGCATGAGAGACCCAAAAGACGGCCATATTATCAGGGTTAAGTAATTCTCTTCTTAAATCACTTGGGGTCGCTTTCTCAATCACGACTATATTATAATCTGTTTTCTCAAAAGCACTGTTGAAGATCTTCTCAAGAGAATCTTCCACCTCCCAAGAGTTTGAACGATACCAAATATCTGGTGTCTCAAGAGAAGAAATTAAAACAACGTTTGGAGTATATGCCTGTGCATAAATAAAAATAAATATTGCACATAAGTATTTATACATATACACAGGCTCCTAATAAATACTATTCTACGTGATCAACAATAATCTGAGCTGCTCTAAAAGCATCTTCAGAAATATTCCCTTTAAGTTCTTCCCAATTTGTACGAGCTTCTTTAACAGCTTGCTCAACTTCTGCATTCTGATTCACCCTACCAGCAACTTCTTCAATGAGTGAATTAATCTCATCTCTTTCATAATTAAAAGCATCGAATTGTTCTTGAGTTAGACCAAATTTGTCTTTATCTTCTGGCACAAGTTCTTTAAATGTCATTTTTCCTGACTCTTCATCTAGAACGATAAATCCAATGCCTGTTAAATACGTACCAATGGTACATATGGTATAGCATGCATCAGGAGTAGTGAAACTATCTCCAGAAAGTACAGTTACGACAAAACCAGAACCACTAGTAGCAAGGCCTGCAAGTGCTACTGTAGCACCTCCACCAAATAAACCA
>NZAF01000041.1 GCA_002686115.1 Halobacteriovorax sp.
TATATAATGGAGAAGTTATGAGTTTTGATACTAATGAATTAAATTTAATGTTTGGTGATGATCCTGAGATCTTTGAAGAGATCTTAGTCGACTTTGAAAACTCTAAAGATAAGATGATTGAAGAAATTAGTTCAGCAATTGAATCAAAAAACGCCGAGGCCCTAGAAATTTCAGCTCATACATTGAAGGGAGTTCTTGCTACTTTCTGTTCAGTTAAAGGAAAGCAATTAGCTTTTGAGCTTGAACAAAAAGGTAGAGAGAAGAATTTTGATGATACGTCAGAAAAGCTAGAACTATTAAAGAGTGATGTAGACGAACTTATTAATTCTCTTAAATCACATGAGTTTTCAAAAGCAGCATAGGACTTTATGAAAAATATTTTATTAGTCGATGACGACCAAATTAATAATAAAATGCTTACAAAGAAGCTTGAGAAGAAAGGCTATCATGTCATACAAGCTTATAATGGTAAGGAGTGCTTAGAGATATTTGAAGATAATATCACTATTGATCTCGTTTTATTAGATATTATGATGCCAGACCTTTCTGGATCAGAGGTTCTTAAAAGACTTCGAAAAGAAAAAACTCAATTCGAGCTTCCAATTATCATGGTTACCGGTAAGTCTGATACTGAAGATATTGTAGAGAACTTAAGACTTGGTGCAAATGATTACATTGTGAAACCAGTTAATATTGAAGTCGCAGAGGCGAGAGTAAAAACTCAACTCGCATTAAGTGATCTACAAAAAGATAACTTAAAAAAAGCAGAACTTGAAACTGCTCACGCAATGATCGTAACCTACAATCACGAGATTAATAACCCATTAACAATTGCAATGGGACTTCTAAGAAAAATATTAAAACACCCTGAAGATAAGGAAGCTGTTGAGAAAAATGCTCCACGTGTCGCGAAATCTCTTGCAAGAATTGCTGAAATTGTGAAAAAGATTGAAGCAGTTTCTCTAGGAAATGAAGTCAAATCATCTACGTATGCTAAAGATGATAAAATGGTTAAGCTTGATTAAATTTAATTAATGATAATTTTAAGGGAAATGATTCCATTTCCTTCACTATGCATATGATACTTTCCATATTTTTTTACAAGGCCAATCATCTTATCATTTGTTGATTTCATTTGACCATATAGCTCTGTGATCCCGCGCTTTTTAGCTTCCTCAATGAGAGAGCTTAGAAGAATATGTCCAAAACCTTGACCTTGAAATTTATCAGCAATGATTATTGCAAATTCAGCACTTTTTGAGCCAACGTGATCCTGATTAAACCTTGCAACACCGATACCTCTTGGAGGTTCTTCTGTTGACATCGCACCGATAGCACAATGAGTATCTTTATCGTACTCAGTAAGTCTTTTCAGTTCTTTATCAGTGAAGTCTTTTTTTGCAACGAAGAATCGATGCTGAACAGTCTCAGAAGATAACTCTTTAATACCTTCTTTTAAAAAGTGCTTATGTTCAGAACTTAACTCACTAATAATGTATTCCATGCCTTTAGCATTCTTTAGTGCGGCCATGTGATTATCATAGCAGGAAATTAGCATTAAGGTCTAATTATTAATACCTATGTATTGAGAATGAATTTATCAGTCTTTTGATATTTATTTTCAAGTATTTAGATATCTACAAGTTTTGGACAAGCAGGTCTGCAAGGGAAGGAGCTGCCGTAAGCCCTGGTGATTCAATTCCAAGAAATTCATAATAATTATCAATCTTATGAAATTCTTCTGTGTTAAAGATAAAGTCTTTCTTTATAAGACCGTTTTGATCTACAACCTTTGGTCTTATCCCACAGTAGTCTAGAGAGAGCATGCTCATTTCAATATTTTTAAAGTTACTTGATATGCTTTTAAACATCTCTTCAATACAGCTATTTTTCATTGAATAATCTATATCATCACAGAGTTGGTAGCTTGGTCCAAAACGATTTCTCCCCTCAAAATCTATAGTCGAGTGAATACCTAAATTTGATAGATCTTTATCGGGAATAGGGTAGATTAATTTTTTATATTTTGGGTCAGGGGAGACTTTTAGATAATTTCCCTTTGCATAATAATTCCCCATATCGTCTAAGTTTAATTTCTTTCGTATATTGATTGCCTCTAAGCCCGAGGCGTTTACAAGAACTTGAGAGCTGATTTTTAAAGTATTATCTTTATTTTTAATCGTTGTTTTAAAATGCTTAGATTTAATTTCAAGATCAATCATCTGGTGAGAGGTCAGAATAATTCCTCCATCAGCTTCAAATCGATAACGTAGTTTTTTTAGAGCATCTCCAATATCGATGATACCCGTATTTTTTGAAAATATAGCTTCTTCTATATAAAGATCCTGTTTTAAAAGAGCTATTTTTTTTGAGTCAACATAATGAATGTCTTTAACATTATTTGCAATCGCTTGTTGATATAACTTATCTAGCTCTGAATCATTTACTTTGTTAGTGATGATATATTTACCACAAAGATTAATAGGGATGTCGAGTTCTTTAGAAAGAGATAGCCACTGTTTATGACCTTCTATGCAGTGAATATGCTTTAATGAGTTTGTTGCATAGTATAGCCCACTGTGAAGAACACATGAGTTTCTACCAGTAGAATGATCTCCTAGATATTGTTCCTTCTCGATAAGAACAACTTCAAGCTTTGGGCGATTCTTTTTTAACTTGTAGGCACACATTAGACCTACTATTCCGCCACCTATAATGAGAATGTCGACTTCTGTATCCATACTGATAGGGAGGACTCGTTTAAATTATTTATATTTTCTGATTTCTCTTTCATTAAAGCACTCAATAATTCTATCTGAATAGAGGTCTTTTACAAGTTTTAGATTATTGGACAAGATAAGCTTATTGAATGCCTCTTGGCATTTCTCTTTCGTAAAAGTTATCTTTTTGTCTTGGCATCGAACTTTTATTTCATTACATGATCTTGGAAACCCTCGATAGCACTTCATCGATAGAGTGTCGCAGTCTCCTTGTCTAGAAAGATCATTTTGATCACAAGAGATGATGAAAAATAAAAGTACAAATAATGAGAAGGCTTTATTCAAGAAGGCCTTCACTAATTAATACTTCTTTAAACTTATTAATGATATCGAGTTCATAATTTCCAACTTGATCAATCATCATGCTTTTCATGGCCTCTTTTGGGGTACAGCCTGTTGTTATAATGGTTTTATCATATGAGTTGACTAGGGAAATAATCATTTCTGATTTTGATAGTTTTGTTTTTTTATTTGGACCAAGACCTTTAAGAGTTTCTTCATGGTTCATTGCTATTTCCATCACGTTTGCATTAACCCAAGGCTTACTTTTTAAGACAGTCATGGCATCTTTAACATGAAGGCCATAAATTCTTTTATCATCAGGAGTGAACTTATCTTTATCTTTTTTAAAGAGCATTTGATCTTCTTTATTAAGTCTTGTCATTCCAACATCGTGAATAAGTCCAGCTACTGCGATGTTATCAATATCTTCTGATTTTAAATTAAGTTTAACAGCAAGTTTTGTCGCAAGAGCTGATACATTTAATGAATGCTTGATAACAAGATCAGCATCATCAACTTTTTTTCCAAATATCTTTTTAAGGGCTTCAGGATTCTTTTCTACGATTTGTCTTAAACTTTTTGCAGCGGTATTGGTCATCTTATAGGCCATCTCACTTTCAGGCTGCTCTTGCATTTTTTCAATTGCCGTTGAACATGCACCATCAACCATATTAACTTTTTCATCAACGGATACATTAGGATCTTCCATAGTATCCGCGAGAAGAAGATCAAGAAATTTTTGATATTTTGGTTCATCTTCTTCTGTAATATAAAACTTCGCAATCTTTTGCGCTTTTAGCTTTCCATATTTTTCAGTTTCAATAGATGAGCCTGAGTCTTGGTACTTTAAATATGTCTCTTTAAAATAAATATAAAGATCAAAGGTTAATTCTCTATTAGGTTTTACAGTTGAAATTCTTAAAGGAGTGTAAGATGACATCACTTTTCCTATTTATTTAAAGATGTTTGTAACAGAATGATTTTAATGTTGGGTCAAATTTTTTTCAAGTGAAATGATTTTCATAAGCTTTTGATTTAAAAAACATTTTGGTCAAGAAACTCCATTGATAACTAGACTAAAAAGTTTAAATTAAGATACTATGAGAGTCTAAATTTTAGTAACTTGGATATATATGAGTAAAATAGACTTTTATTTTGATTTCACATCACCATATTCTTTTTTGGCCTGGAAGAAGGTAAAAGAATTAAATTTAGAAGTGTCTATTAAACCAGTCATGGTTGGTAGTATTATTTCTATGCTTGGAGGTGTTGGTCCAGGAGCTATTAAGAGTAAAAGAGAATACCTCTTCTTAGACTGTTTAAGAAAAGCATCAACGCTTGGGATTGAAATGACATGCCCAAAATCTCTACCTTTTAATCCCTTACCATATTTAAGAGCAGCGATAAGTTTAGGTGATCGGCCTAAATTACAGCGAGATTATATCAACTTTGTTTTTGAATATGGTTGGTTAAATGGCCATGATTATGAAGATTCTGAGTTCTTTTATCATAGGGCAGAAGAATCTTTAGGTTTAAGTCAGGCTGAATTAGAAGAATATGAGTCAGATAAAGGTTCACGTAAGAAGCTAAAGCTAAATATCAAAGAAGCAGTTGAAAGGGGAGTCTTCGGGGTTCCAAGTTTTTTAATTAAAGAGAAAGTTTTTTGGGGATTAGACTCAATTGATTTTTTAATGAATGAATATCAAGGTAAAGATATTGAAAGAGAGAATGCCTTTATTGATGAATTAGATAAATTTAAAATAGCAACACAAAATATATAGGAGTTAACATTGAAAAAACTATTAGTGAAATTATCAGTATTAAGTCTACTTTCTTTAGGAGTATTTGCAGTAAAGGACTCTAAAAAAGAGGAAAAAAAGACGACAAAGAAAGATGCTTTAACAAAAGTCTTAATGAAAACAAGTATGGGTGATATTACAATTGAGCTCAATGATAAGAAGGCTCCAATAACAACAAAGAATTTCTTAAAATATGTTAACAATGGTTTTTATAACGGAACAATCTTTCATCGAGTCATTGATAATTTTATGATCCAAGGGGGAGGCTTTGATACAAGCTTAAAGAAAAAAGACACTCTCGCGCCAATAAAGAATGAAGCAGATAATGGTTTAAGAAATGATGTGGGAACAATTGCCATGGCAAGAACAGGGGTTGTGGATAGTGCTACAGCTCAATTCTTTATAAATGTGAAGGATAATTCATTCCTAAATCATACTGGTAAAAGTCCACGTGACTACGGATATGCTGTTTTTGGAAGAGTTATTAAAGGAATGCCAGTTGTTAATAGAATTAAAAAATCTGCGACAAAAGCAAATGGTCCATTTCAAAACCTTCCTACAAAGAATATTATTATTGAGAAAGTTACAGTTTTAAAATAATCTTTTTATGTCGCTCCTAAATATTAGGAGCGATTTCTTGTAACATAGCTTTCTATATAATATGAGAATTAAGTCCTCGATTCAATATTGTTTAATTTCATAATTATCTAGCTCGGACTTAGGCACAACTTAAGTCTTCGACTTAAATTGTACCTATATCTTAGTTGCTTCAAAGTACGAAGTGCTTTGGAGTGGCAACGTTTTCGTTCTATTTCTTAGCTTTATACTCGGGATTAAGTTCAATTTATTATCTAAATACCTAAATTTATTTGTCACATAATATGATGAGGGACGAGATTTTACTAAGTTGCCGCCACTTGAAAACAAAATTGGTCCAACGATATAATTTATGTATGGCCGTAACTGCGCTCAAGCAAACACATTCACCACAAAAAGTAGAAAGTTATAAGAACTTTAAGAAACTTAATGGTGATCATCCTTTAAAAAGTGCGTGTCCATCTTCGTATATACTTTATAAAACAAGAAAAAGACGAGGTGGAAAGATCAGGTTTTTTAATTTTGGTTTAGCTAAAGAGATGGGACTTATCTCATCTAAGCATCCAAATGAACTAACTTCAAAACTTAAAAAAGAAATTCATGATCAATTTTCATTTCTAATTATTAATGAATACGATTTAGAAAATGAAACGAAGTTTCCTAAGAAAGATTTGCGAGAAGGGGAGTATATGGCGACACGCTATCTCCAACTTCAACATCCAAACAAGCAAGGTCGAACATCTGGGGATGGGCGAAGTGTTTGGCTGGGGCAAATCAAGAATCGAGGAAAGATGTGGGACGTTTCAAGTGCGGGAATTGGCGCGACTTCTCTAAGTCCTGCTACACATATTTATAATAAATATTTTGAATCCGGTGATCCCAGTATCTCATATGGTTGTGGATATGCTGAAATAGATGAGGGCTTTGAAACTTTATTCTTTAGTGAAGTTCTTCATAAGAACAAATACTCAACAGAGAGAATTTTAGCAATTATTGATTTTGGTAATGGCATAAGTATTAATGTTAGAGCCCATGAAAATTTAATACGCCCATCTCATATGTTTAATTGGTATAAGCAAAGAGATAAAGTAAACTTACGGGCCATCGTCGATTACTATATTGATTCTCAAAGGGTTAGAAAGAATTGGAAGGATATTCCAGAGGGACAAGAGAAATATCAATACTTCTTTGATAAGCAGTTAGATGTTTTTGCAAGGCTTTCTGCTGACTTTGAAGATGATTATATATTTTGTTGGCTAGATTGGGATGGTGATAATATCTTAATGGATGGTGGAATAATTGATTATGGATCAATTAGACAGTTTGGACTTTTTCATCATGAATACCGTTTTGATGATGTCTCCCAATATTCGACAAATATTAAAGAGCAAAAGCATAAGGCCAAAATGATTGTTCATACATTCTATGGAATTGTGTCTTTTTTGACGAAGAANAAATTNAAAGAAGTCTCTAAAAAAGAACTNAGCAAAGTGTCTAANAAATTTGATTCTATTTTTAATGAAAGAAAAAAATATAATGCCCTNAGAAAGATAGGCTTTAATAAAGATCAAATAGAATTGTTATTAAATGAGTCAGGACAAGAGTTAAAGAGTTATATGAGTGCTTTTTCTTATTTTGAAAGAGCGAAGTCAAAGAGTGGACTAGTTGAAGTGAGTGATGGTATTACTTGTGATGCTCTTTTTTGTATGAGAGATATCTTAAGAGATCTTCCTCAAATTTTCCTACATAGAAGTAGTGAAAATATTAAGAATGAAGAATTTATGAGCATTATCAAGTCTAATTATGCCAGTGCTGAAGACTTAAAGATCTCATCATATCGATCTAAGATGATCAAACAATTTCAAAAAAACTATTTTAAACTTATTAAAAAAGTTGCTAGCGAAAGTAACGTCTCATATGAAAAAATTCTTCTACAAGTTACGATGAGATCATCGATTATCAACCGTTATGATAGGGTGACAGGTGATAGTATTTCGCACATTGTTCAAAAGGTTCTGTCTCAATTAAAAGAGATTAAACCTGAGCAAACATATGAGTTAGTAAATCTTTTTAGTCTATCACAAGATTTAACTTCAAAGGCAAAGGATAAGCCTAGTTATCGTTATCACAATAGTTCTGAATTACTCAAAAGTTTTTTTAGAATAGTTAGAAATCATAGAGACGGTATTTAGGGAGTTGTAATGTATCTTGGTCTCTATAGTGGTGGAGATGAAATTGATAATATTAATATAGATCGGAAAATTCTTTCTTTCATAAAGAATGATAATCCAAGTGTGACCTATATCCCATCATGCTCATTTGATTCGGAATTATATTTTAAAGACTTTGTAGAACATTATAAACAAATAGGTGTGACGCGCTTTATTCATTTTGCTGTCGATGTTCCACAACCTGAATTTATGATTGAAGAAGCCTTCAGTAGCGATATTATTCATCTCTCAGGTGGTAATACTTTCTACTTTCTAAAGTTTTTACGAAAAGGCAATTATCTAAAAAGATTACGAGAGTTTGTTAAAAGAGGTGGAGTTCTCACTGGTCTTAGTGCTGGCTCAATTCTTATGACACCAAATATAAATACTGCGAGTTTTCCTCATTTTGACAGAGATGAAAATGAAGAGGGGATTACTAACTTTGGTGCAATGGGACTCGTAAATTTTGAATTCTTCCCTCATTATAAGAATTCTAAAAGATATGATAATGAGCTATTACGGCATTCAAAGAGAATAAAGTCACCTTTATACGCTTGTACTGATGGAAGTGGAATTCTCGTTGAAAAGAATTGTCTTACTTTTTATGGTAAATGCTTTATGTTCTATCAAGGAAAGAAAGTGAGACTCGAGTCAGTCTAGTCTAAAACCATTTTACTGGACTTGTGAAAGTTGTAGTAAATTCCAAATACAATTGAAGTGGTATTAATTTTAGCAAGCAGTGGGCTATCTCTATTTTTTGCTTGTGAGTAATGAGAATATATGGAACCTGCAAATACGTAAACATCTTCTTTAATCGGATAATTATAAAATGCCGCAAAACTTATCTCAGCTAGTCCTGAACTTGCACTAAATGCATCCCTTGTTGTTGTTTCAAATTTTGGTTCAACTGTGTAGTAATAATCTTGCCATGTTTTAGAAGCAAACTTTGCACCGATACTCGCTGCAAACAAGTCATTGTCTTTTAAAAAGCTTACTCTTCTTACAGTAAAAAAAGGATTTATCACGACTCCTTGCTCGGAGACTCTTTCAAGAGCGCCTGCTGAAAAGGCTACTCTTGTTGCTAGGTGAAAGTCAAAGTCCCATGGAAAACTTTTTGTTACTTCAGTGAGATTGTATAAAAATCGAGGGCCTACTTCTACAAGCATATCAAGTTCATTCATGCCCTCTCTCTCCTTCGTATCCTCAGGATCACTGGCCAAAGTTCCATCAAAGCTAATATCTAACTCAAACTTTTCTCCACGAAAAAAAATTCCTCTGGCTCCTTCTTCTCTTTTAAGCCTCAGGTTCTTACCTCGGTATAGTGCTGTTGGGAAAGGTAGAGTTAGACTTCTTGTACTAGATGAACCTGGGTAGTTTGGAAAGTTTACATGAGTCAGTCCCATACCAAGTTCATATAGAGGTACAAGTCTTTTTGCATAAGAGTCACTTGAAAAGATAAGAATAGATAGTAATAAGAGATATTTCATGAACACTATCTTAGCAGTAGTTTAAATTGAAGTCTTCACTGGTCTTTTATTTCATCAACTAATTTTTTTGAAATCTCGCTAGGTCTCGTTACAATAAATGTACTAACAGATAATCCTATTAATAAGACGATTGCCTTAATAATAATCTTTACCTTAACAAAGATCATAGTGTATCCAAATAAGATTACGATGAGAATCATCGATATGATTTTTGCCCTTTTACGAATGATCCCATACATTCTCCAATCCCTAATAATTGGTCCAAATATTTTATGATTGATGAGCCAGTTGTGAAGTGTTTCAGAGGATTTAGAAAAGAAGTAAGCTGATAACAAAAGAAAAGGTGTTGTTGGCAGTAGTGGTAAAAAGATACCTATAAAACCCAAAAGAGTTGTTAACAATCCAAGACTTAAAAATATAATTCTTTTGGTACCTGTAAGCATATATTAATCGAACTTCTTTATAGGAGACTTTTTCTTCTTTGCCTTTAGACAAAATCTCATTGGAGCAGGGTAACCTTCAACAGTCTTAGTGTCATCTCCTTCTTTTAAGAAATCTTTAAGGGACTGGTGAGGGGGTGGGCACCAATCAGTAAGTCTTTGCTCGCTAAAGTCAGTCTTTGAGACAGAGATGACTTCAATATCTGTAAATCCAGCTCTTAAAACCCAGTTCTTAAGGCAACTCAGTGTTGGTAAGAACCATACATTTCTCATTTTGGAGTACTTGTCCTCTGGAAACAAGCAAATACTTTCTTCACCCGGAATACCTATTGTTTCAATTATCGCTGTCCCTTCGGACTTTAGGGCCTCTCGTATATCAATCAATTGAGCAATGGGATGTCTGTGATGATAGAGAATTCCCATTGAGAAAATGACATCAAATAAAGATCTAAAAAGTGGGACATCATCTACCCCTAAAAGCTCAAACTTCAAATTGTCTTCTTCTACAAAGTAATTAATAAATTCAAATTGAGCTTTACAATGTAGTACAGGATCAATTCCAAGAACTAGTCTAGGATTTTGCTTTGCCATTTGAAACATATAATAACCATTATTTGCTCCAATATCGAGAATGGTCTTTCCTGAGAGGTTTGGAAGAAATTTTTCAATCCTTTTCCACTTTTGATCACTTCTCCATTCAGCATCTATCATCAGACTGCCAATTTTAAATGGTCCCTTTCTCCATGGTATGAGAGATCTCGCAATCTTTTCAATCTCGTCAGTTTGATCGCTTTCTATATCGACTCCAGAAAAATAATCATTAGATTCTGACTTCTTAATAAACGTTATATTTTTGAGATTTTCTAAAAGACTTTTGTATTTTTGAGAATTCGTTTGCGACTTCCAGCCATCTGTAGATTCTAATCTTTTTTTGAGATTGGTGATATCTACATGGGGGATAAATTCCTCTAAATAATGTTTTTCCATGTCGTATTCCTAGTGATAATGGAAGTCTTTCACACCAAGATAGAGACAGAAGTTATACCATCTAAATATCATTTCACATTGATTGAAGCCTGCTTGTTTGAGCATTGTAATTTGCTCATTAGGTCTTAAAGGTTTAAGAACATTTTCAAGAGCTTCTCTTTTATTTGCGATCTCCATCTCACTGTAGCCATTTCTTCTTTTGAAGTCATAATAAAGGTCAGTAACAAGATGATCAATGCTTGATTCATCACAGTTAATTTTTTCAGCTAAAACAAAGAGCCCCCCGGGTAATAAGGAGTCATAGATTTTAGATAATAACTGCTGTCTCTCATGCATTGGAAGAAATTGAAGTGTGTAATTCATAATAACCATACCACTATCGTCAAAATCAATCTTGGTTAGATCTTTTTGACTAAAGGTTACGTTATTTAGGAGACCGTGTGATTTAAGTTTAAGCCTAGCTTTTTCTAGCATGGCCGTTGAGTTATCAATTCCCTCCATTTCTGGAGCACTAAGTCCTAGTTCACGAAACTGACTTGCGGCAAGATAGAGAGTTGTGCCAGTTGAACAGCCAAGATCATAAATCTTTCCACGCTTGTAAGCTCTTCTAAGAAGATCAAGAATAATCTTATGAACTTCATGATAATTGGGAATAGAGCGAGACACCATGTCATCAAATACATGAGCGACTTCTTCATTAAATTTGAAGTCCTCTATTTTTTCAATATGGCCATTAAAGATCTCATCGCGATTCATGGTACTTAGTTAAAGAAAATGACGTCGTATGTCTATATGATTGTAAATATTAACTAGTTTTATCAGTTATTCTTATATCAGTGAATTAGAGGCTGAAGGTTAAGATTTCTTTAAAATCAGTTAATTAAGTCATTTTTCCTTTGAAACTTAATCAAAAAAGAGAGACAATTAATTTAATTCACAGAACTTTGGATAATTTATGGAAACCATTGCAGCATATTCACGCTCAGTAAATGAGACACATCGAATCTGTACTCATGATATTTCAGGTCATTTACACCTGTTGCGTTTTTGCATGGACGAAATTAATGAAAAAGATGGAGAGGCCCCAAGAGATCTTCTCGATCGTTTAGATGAGGGACTTGAAAAGCTTGAAACACTTAATAAACTTTTAAAAATCGCGACACGCTATTTTAATCCTGATGAAGAAATTAGTGCTGAATCAGTTGCAGAGAAAGCACTGGGGTTAACAAATCTTTATCACCATAAATTTCTTGATAAGCTTAATTATGAAGTTTCTGGGAATATGGTTTACAGTCTTGATGAAGCGACATTAATTATTGAGGCCTTATTTGGGATTTGTTCGACAATTAGTCACTTTGCCACGGGACAATCGGTTAAAACATTAACATTTAATCTTGAATTTAATGATGGTGAGATTGTCATTAAGGCCAATGTTGGAAATATTTCTCAAGATGAAATTCTCACACTTTTAAAAAGTGGAAATGAAAATGATAAGACTCTACGTAGGGCAAATGCCCATGATTTGTTAGTACAAAATGGTGGAGAGATTAAATATGAGCCTGCGGGCAAAGAGATAACAGTAAGGATTTTGAAATGAGTTTAGCAGTTAACAAAGAGATTTGGATTTTAGAAGATGATAAAGGTTGTCAGTTTGTATATGAGCAAACTCTCGATCATCGTTATAAAACAACCTACTTTACAAAAATTGCAGACTTTAGAGAAGCTCTTGCAGAGTCTGAAACAACACCATCACTAATTATCGCAGACCTTATGCTTGATGATGGAAACTTTATGACTTACTTAAATGAGTCTAAAGATAAAAGACTTATGACAACTCCGTTTATTATTGTCTCTTCAATTGATGATATCGATGCCTTAAGATTTTGTTTCATGGAAGGTGCTCTTGATTACTTAACAAAGCCTTTTAAAAAGAATGAACTCATTGTAAAAATTGAAAACATCATTTCAGGTTCAATTCGCCAAGCAAACTCCGTCCAGGCACATAAAACAATGAACCTAGATGGTAACGAAATAGAGAATCTGACTTCAAAACAAAAACAGCTCCTAAGTCTTTTCTTAAACTCACCAGGAAGAGTAGTATCAAGAGATGATATATTAGAGCAAGTATGGGGAGACACATCAGTCCATCCAAAAACAGTAGACGTTCACCTCTACAATTTAAGAAGAAAGTTAAATGAAGTAGGCTACATCATCCGCTCTGAAGGTGGAGGAAAATGGTCACTCCTCTCCGACAGAATCTCCGCTTAAAAGGTGCCGCTTCTTAAAAGGTGCCAGGAGACTTTTCCTGTAAACACTGCGCAATCCTTTAGGCCTAGTTTTTAAGGCTAAGTTCACTCATGGTGTAAATTGGAGTGTAGGGAATCATTATTTGAGATTCAATTCCTGTATCTTTATATTTAAAGATTGATCTGATCACAATATCATGAGGACCAAAGAGTTGTTCGACATCTTCTTTTATAAAGTCTTCAAGGCATGAAAAACCAATTTTTGGTAAATACTTTGCCCACGCTTTTTCATAGCCATCAATGAATTCTTTAGTTATATGGTCTCCGACCGCGAATGTAGACTCATTTAAAATAGAATATACAGTGGGAATAAAGTCTAGCTCATTTATCCATTCTCTAAATTTAAGTAGATCTGTTTGAATGAGTTCAATATTAACGTCAATTGCTAAGTGATCTTCATAGATATTCTTTAAGATTGGAATACTATATGCTGTACGGTGAAATTTTGGATCACCACCAATTGTTTTTTTGAATTTTATTTTTTCTTTTTTGGTCTTAAAGTATTCATAAATTGTTATATTTTTTTCAGTTATTTGATCGAGAATACTTTTGAGCTCTGGAATAGTCTCTGACTTTATTTCCGCAATATCCTGCTCTCGTTTTAAAGCGGTAGATAGAATTTGAATATGAGTTTTTGGAGAGTTCTCTTTTAGAATTTCAATTTCTTTTAATTGAATACCTAGGTTTTGTAATTTCTTGATCGATAAAGCTTGTTCAATTTGTGATTCATTATATAGTCGGTAGTTATTTGTATCTCTCATTGGCACTAAAAGGTTCACTTCTTCTAGATACCTAAGCATTCGTATTGAAATATTTGTCTTTGCTGCAAAGTCTTTTATTTTTATCATTGCTTCCTCCATTTAATTTTACCTTGAATAGATAATCGGGTCTAACACCATGTGAGGGTTAAGAGGAAAATTTTGGCAATAAACTTTGGTTGCCTCCTTTTAGAAATTCTTTGATTTTTTATTGTGATTACAGCCATTTATGATGTTTTGTAAATATAAAAAGTTCATTGGGGATTCATAAAATACATTATTTACCATATTAATTAGAGGTAAATAAAACAGGAGTCCAAAATGAGAAAAATGATATCTTCTATCGCTCTTCTATCTTTATCATATCTCTCTTATGCAAGTTTCGATGAAATTTACGGAGCTTATCTTTGGAAGCCAGTTTATTGGCAAGATTATCGTTCTGCTCATGTAAAGGTTAAGAATAGTAATTTAGAAAACCATATTGAAGTTCAAATATGTAAAATATCTTATGAAAATTATAGAAATCCTATCGATTGTGAGAGTGAAGTTAGTGCCCTATATGAATATGACCCTGAAAACGAAAACTTCTTAATGATTGAAGGCAGCGAGCAGTCAAAGAATAGTTTTCATTCATTTAGATCAATCTTAAACCATAGCTTTAAAAAACTGACCTTTAGTTCAGATAATAATGTCTATAATTTAAGATTTGATGGACTGTCTCCCGAGCAATCAGTTACTAGTCATTATTTTCAAACGAGATCTCAAAATAAAACATGGCAAATGGATTTTGATACAGACTTAAGTGAAGCAAATGCTATGTATCATGAAGTCATCAATAGAAATTATGAAACAGAGAACACATACTCAGATCTTACAGATGCCAATAATCATTGGGTTAATCTTAGTCAAAATATTCATCAAATGGTCGATTCGGATACTCGAAAAATCGTACTTAAGAAGTCTTTCTTTTCATATGATGAAATCGCATATGTTAAAGAGACAAAAGATTTTTATATAGTAAAAATTCAACATGACTATAGATTTAGCGAGGATCATTTTAATTACACAGTAATTAGAAAGTCTGAAGTAAAGGATGAGTTGAAAAAAGAAGATATTCTTAAACTTAGAAATAAAGAGGTCATGATTTCTTCTAAAGAAGCCGAAGGTTTATTTAACGAACTTGGTGGGGAAGAAAAGGTTGAACAGACTACTATTTCACAAAATGGCATTCGTTATAAAATGAAATATATCAAATTCATGAGTCCTGATAAATTTATCATTTATAAGGCGACTTTAGATGACGATAAAACATACTATGGTCTAACTCAAAATAGGCATATTGGAAGTATAAACGAATCAGTTTTTGATGCGATAGAGAGAGATATTAATAATAATCATCAACTAAAGCTAGAACTTGTAACATTTGATGAAAGTCAACCATGGGACTTTTCGGATAGACCAGACAATGTTTATAAAGCGGCACTTGTAAAGTCGAATCTAATAGAAGTCATGAATGACTATAAAGAGCAGTATGGTGATTATGGAGTCGTTACATGGAATGAGCGAGTCTTTAAAGTAACAGATATTGTACGAAATAAAGTGACTGGTAAGTATAGTTATTTTGCACAAGAGAAAACTGATCGAGCACAAAAAGATGCAATCGTTATTTTCCACAGCGGAGAGATGATACCTGTAAAATCTGGTGAACTTAAGCAAGCAAGAGAGCTTTTTAAAACTGGAAATTATACATATATCGTGGATAATAGCTATAGATCTAGAACAATGACTTATTCTAATAGATCTGTAAACGCACACCTCTTACCAAACCAATACCCATTAAAATTGAATGAATTTGATAAGACCATCAAAACAATAATTAG
>NZAF01000042.1 GCA_002686115.1 Halobacteriovorax sp.
GATGTAAACTTCCTCTGCTCCAAGGTCTGTGTGGTAATTTAAAATTTTAATCAGATCTTCTGCTCTGTATATGTCAGAACCAGAAGGACCGTGGGGAGTGTTTAAAAGAGTATGAGCTACGCCTATATTTGATAGATCAAATACGTAAGAAGTTGTAACGATATTTCCCTGTGATATAGGAGTATTATAAAGTTCGAGGTCATTTCTTATCTGCTCATCTGTACAAGCATTATTAGTGAATACTGTTTCTCGATCGATATTTAGGATCTTTGAATCCTTAAGTGATAGGCAATCGAAGGCGTTTGCGCTTGAAACAAGGCTTAAGTATATGAAAAAACTTAAAATTGTAGTGAAGTGTTTACGCATTCAATATTCCTCTTTGATATATTTAATATCTTCTATCTTGGGTCATATTTCAAGGAGGAAAATATAAATGGGAAATATTTACGCGCTGCGTATGTGTCTTGATTTTCTAAGTATTTGAAGTCTTATTTATAGATTGGATGGGTGAGTTTGCCGTGTTCTCGACCGAAGAAGTTTTCAACTCTTTTTTGCGCCCATGTTTGAAGGATTTTACCATTTTTATCATCAATCAATGCTTTAAACGATCCTTCTACTCCATTATTCTTGGTATTAATGATAACAACACTTTGTTCTTTGTGATGAATCTTTCTTACCATCTTCAAATTATTGATTTTTAAGACTCTATTTCTATCCTTAATTCGTTTTTCTAAATTCTTTGATAACGCTAGAGTATTTATTCTTCTTTCTTTATCATATCTCTTTTCTTTATTTTTATCTTCTTTCTGATCTAGTTTTGAGATTTGTCTATTGATACTTGCAATGTCTCTATTTTTTTTAGAGACAGCATCTTTTTGAATAGTCTTTTCTTTTTTATTAGCTGTTTTTGTTTTTTTATTTTCAGTTATAGACACGGATTCTTTTTCTTTTTGAGAAAGAAAATAAACTGTAAGAGATAGAATTGTGACTAATAATAGCGCTCGTTTTTTATGTTTCATTAGTCCGTCACCTGAAAACTCATGTTGATTATTTTAAATGGTTTTTCACCTGCATATTCAAAATCATAATAGTCATCATATCCTCTTCCAGAGTCATGGTGACAGTCATCGCAATTTGTAAAACTTGCTCTTAATCTACAAACAACATTTGTTCCTTGAGGGATATTCTTATTAACTTCAAAGAATATTAAGTTTCTGATGGAGTAATTTGCTGAACCATCTGCGTTTTGATCTGTCTCTAACCAATTTGATTTTGGATTAATCATTGGAAATTGTGCTGAACTCACACCTGGAATTGATTTTATGAAACAGCTCTTTTCATCACTTGGATCAATACAGTCTTTTGCAAGAAATCCATTCTCTGTTTTCATCTTATTAAAGAACTCTCTTTGAGTAAGTATCTGTGTTGCATTTTCATCTTTATATTCTAAAAGACATACTTCGTGGTATCTGTCATCATCATCAAAATTTGTCTTAGATAGAGCACTACAAGTTTCAGCTCCTTCTGATGTGCTAGGGTAGCTGTCTTGTAAATTCCCACATGGTTTATCATTTTCAGCGTGGGCCCAAGGAGAAGATGTGATTCTTGCTCCACCAATGATTGAATTAGAATTGTTAAAGAGATTCACATAGATTCCTACAACTTCACCAGGGCTGATTTTTGAATTTCCATTATTATATTTTGCATCGTCACTTACAATATCTGATGGCAGTACAAAACCTGTATTAAAGAGATTTGAAATAGCTTCTCTAATTACTGATCTATCATCAAAGACAATATAGCTTGGTTGGTCGACCCTTGTATCAAGTGTCAGTAAGTCTTTTGTTAGTAATTCAGACTTCACTCTATTGAGGCTATTAACACTTAAGTCAAATGTAGGTCTAAGAAGTGAATCATTATTTAAATCTGCATTATACTTTCTAAATAAGAGTAGACCATAGCTATCCAGAAGTTTTTCGAGTTTATCTTGAGAGTAGCCCTTACACACATTTGTTTTTAAAACAGTGATATTTAGAAGATGTCTTGCAAATGATTGAGAAAATGTTCTAAAGCTTGGAGGGCGTACATCATTTGACCAGATGTAGGCGAGCTTTCTATTCATATTAATGGCGTAATCTGAAGAGGATCTTAAATCATCTGTTCCTTTTGCTGTCAGATCACCAATTTCTGCTAAAGCCTCTGTCACAGCATTCATAATGACTCTTTGAGCGCTATTTTCATCAATTGAACAATTCGTGATAAGTTCTCTTGTTGCTGCCGTTAAGAAGTGGGACATGATCTGACCTGTATTATGAACTTCAGATTCATTCAATTCAGGATTATTTGGATTATAGGCAATGTATTCTGGATAAGATAGCCTTTCACTTTCTACTGTTGATATTCCACTGGCGTGAATTGATTCATCTTCAGATAGAGGTCTTGATAAGTTAAGATATCGACCGAGGGCCCATTCTCCCCAGTGAGTTCTATCATTGATGTAATAACTTAAATAATCTGCCAGTCCTTCGTTAACTGCAATTGCTTCATAATTTGTTCCGCCAAAGGTATTTGTAAATCTTGTTGGAGGAGAAAATGGAGCCCAGTTAAAGTAACCGCTTGCTAGAGCGTAGTAACAACTGCCATCAGCAATTTGTAAAATTGCACCTGCTGAATCAGCAAAGACAGTGCTTGGCTCATCCGTTGCAACATTGCATGTATTAGAAGTATTACACTGAGTAGTAAAATTACATGTCTCTTGATTTGCGGCCCTTATAGCAGAAGGGATAAAATCAGTTAAATTTATATAAGCATTATTTCTTATATTATACATCATATCGACTAGGCCATGTCCGACTTCGTGATAGATAATTGTACTGTCTTCTGAAAATTTTAATTCTTCAGTATAGACTGAATCAAATCCCATACATACTGAAAATTCAGATGGATTATAAAAAGCATTATTAAGGGCACCAGAGCAATCTGCATAGGCGGTTAATTTCTTAGGTAAGATATCACTTGTAATAGGATCAACTTCTTTTCGCCAAAAAAGTGAGCTTGAGTAAATACTTCCAGGTAGAGCAGAGAAGGTGTAGAGTGGTTCATATGTCCAGTCGATATCGTCTGATGTAGATGTATCTCCAAAGTCTCTGGCATAAATTTGAAGATCTGAATTAAAGTTCTGAACAATATNATTTAAGTGGTAATAGAGGTTTGTTTGTAGAAATTTATCATCAGATGTATCAAANCCCCATTTATTGATTCCGTTATCAAAAACACTTGTGCTCTGATCGTTTTGAACAGCAAAGCAATACTTNCTNCTTGCACTACATNNTGTTTCTAATTTTGTATTTGAAGTGATAAAGACAGGNGAGCTNAGNTATTGATTTAANTTGACGCTATAATCTAGTTCNGTATNGTTTGAAAGGATGATNGGGTTNTCGAGTANGACTCTTCCTTCNCCATCTGACAGACCTTCATTACTTGTTGAGATGCTTGGACTTGCCGAACCTCTTACTGANTTTTGTTGTTTCACGCANGACGTAGTNGTTCCAAGCACTAAGCTTAGAANTATTANTAATAGTAAATTTCTTAAACCGCTAATCTTCATTCTTTCTTACGTCCCACTTTATTCTGCGATCTTATCTTTATTTGAACACTATCTAATGTATCCCATAGGGAGTTGTGTTCCAAATGTATCTTGTCCCATATTTTCAAACATTCCTTTTTGAATGCTATTTCCTGTTATATGTGCACAGCTCGTGTATTGGTATTTTTCACCAATCTCAGACCATGCAGAGTCTTTTTCAATTGATAGAATATTTTCAAAAGTGACGTTTGCATTCGCATACCAATCAAGCTTTTTAATGCTTTCTCTTGCTGTATCAATTTTTTCCCCATCATTTTCAATACATGTCTTTATTTCAGAAGGTGTACTATAGTCAGCCTTACATAAGTCAAATAATTTTCCTTTAAGCAAAGTGTCTATATTACAAAGATTGTTCTCACTAGATTGATCATTAGAAAACATATTTGAAAATAGTTCTACTTGTTTATTGAGTTCTTCAAATGCGTCTTTACATTCTTTCGCTTTTTCACTACCTTCACTATATTCACTTAAGCAATCATTTATTTCTTTATTAGTTAATATTTTACTTAATTTTCCTTTTGTTATTTCTTTAGAAAAACCTTCTGCAACCTTATCTGCAAAAAAGTTTTTAACTGTGCTTATACTAAATTTGTTATAGTTTCTTGAGTTTAGATCTTTCAATTCTCCTAAAGCTTGAATTCTTTGAATGAATATATCGTCTTCTATTTTTTCAGGTAATGATTTTGATGGATCATCGATATATCTTTTAATTTTTGAGCTATACTTGCTAAGTCTTTCAGGAATTTGTTTCTTTATTTTCTTAGATATTTTATCGATTGCTGTTTTCCAGTTGTTTCCACCTTTTTTACATGCATATTTAAAATAATCTGTTTCTTTAACATCTTCTTTGTCAGAAGAATTATTTCCTGCAGACTCACACATGCTCTTCATTTGTTGTCCAAGATAGAAGGCGTCCGGAGCATAAGTTGATACTGCAGCTAAGGCTTCCTCAGATAAGTCACCAAGTCCGTCTCCACATCCTGGAGTAGGGCTTTCGAGTCCTGCTACTCCATTTAGTTTGGAGCAGTATGCAGTGGTTTCTTTTTGTGCGCTTGCAATTTGTTCTCTGTCTTTTTGAGCTTTTTCTTGTTCCATTTGTTCTACTTGAGCAATGGCATCTTGACATTGGTCTCTTAGATCAAGCCATGCTTGTCTCTCTGACTCCCAATTGTCGTCAATATCGTCTGATATATCTTGAGCCTCTTGGAGAGTGTTGTTGACGAAGACGCTAAATTTTTCTTTCATTTTATTCATTTGTGCTTCAGTCATTTTTGAAAGACTTTGCCTTAGGCTTTCTCCGCCTTTGATATCGACACCAATAATTGATTTTGTTGGTTCTGCTTCAAGGCTAATAGGAGCGAGTGCTCCCACAGAAAAACTATTTCCATTTCCTGCAAGATAAGCCTGTTTTTGATCTGGGCTTAGGTATGGACTATTTTCAATTGATGCTCTTTGAGCTGAACTCATTCTCTTTGGAAAGACTTGGTCGTGAAGATTTCCTGCAAGAGTTGTAAGTTCTGTTTTCATCTTATTGATCATACCTTGAGCTTGTTTTTCTAGAAGTTCTGCTTGTGCATTGTACTGATTTGCTCTATTTTGCATTTCTGTTGTGTACTTATCTTTAAGAACTTGTACTCTTTGATTACATTGTGCAACTTTAGTAGCGCAAAAATTTGCTTTTTTCATACAAAAGCTGGTGCTATTTGTAGAGAATAGGTTATTAGGGTTGTCGTTGCAACTTTGTGTTGAGATTTGTTGACCATCGCAGTTTAGAATTTGTTCACTTAATTCTTTTATAATGTTGACTCTCTGTGAAGAGTCACCGATTGTTCTTTTAGCAATTGATTTAGTTTTTGTTTTAACTTTATCTAGTAGCTCTTTAAAGTTATTTAAAGAATCATCATTCGTTGCAGTTGTGTCTGTACCATTGTAAACGTTTTGACATTGTTCTTTCTGCTCAGCTATCAACGTCTTAAGTGTCTTAAAAACGTTCTTACCATTTTCATTTACTACAGGAGCATAGATGTCATCGTTGTGGTATCTACTTATTGTTTGCTCAAGTTCATCTAATGTTTTAGCTGAAGATATTTCAGATGCAATAGTTCCATCTTCAAAGGCATTTAAGATAGTTCCTTTTTTACCAGTGTTTCTGTGTCTGAAGTCTTCTAAAAGACTTGTGATTGGGCTTGATCTTAAGGCCGAGTTTTGACCTCTTAGACAATTAAGAACATATTTATTTTCATAACGGTTTTCAATGCTATTTAGCATATTGTTCATTTTTGTTGTGAAATTAGGATCTTCAATGCTTGGTAGGGTATTTGCTGCAGAAGATTCTTCGCCTAGAGTTGAATTTAGTTGAACAAGAATGTTGTTTACTTCAGCTGTATCAAGCTTAACTTCAGCAAGATTTGTGTCAACTGCATTTTTTAATAAGTTCCAATTTCCTGATCTAATTTTATTTCTTGCTTTTGCTTCAGAGGTTCTATTCATGCCACCTTTTTTATATTCTGAAGCAAGAACTCTTATATCTCTTTCAATTTGCTTTCTTTTAATTTCAAGGCTAGGACCTCTAAAGTCAGAAGCGGCTTCATCAATAACATCAAATGAGTTTCTAATCGCTAATAGACCATTTGTTCTTCCTAGTTGATTAAGTGAGCCTCCACCACCTTTTCCGTTATTTCCGGCCATTTTAAAAGTGTCAGCACAATCTTTACCTAGAATTTCATTAAAGTTTACATCAGCAAGATTAGGGTCTGAACCCGTACCTTTGTAGAGTAGGTCTGATAACTGCTTCATTCTATCAACATTTTGACGTTGTAATTTCTCTGCTTGAACAATATTGTTTCTAAGCATTTCAATTCCTTCATCATATTTTTTGATAAGACCTTTTGCGTCGTCTTGCATTCTGTTTAATGTATCTTTAATACATTGTTGACCAATTCCAACTGCGGCATTTCTTGGTTTCATGAAATTTTCATACATTTCAGCATATTGATTTGCTACAGTAAGTGCTCTGGCCATGCTTTGAGGATCAACTGCACCTACTTGACAATAGTTTTCTATTCTTGGAGTAGAGTCAGGTGGAACAAGACAATTATTAAAAATGTAGTGTCTACTAGTTCCTGATTGAAGGGCCTGGTTAACATTTTGAAAGCCAGCTTCCATTTCTGCAATACCTTGCTGAGCTTTAATCATTTGTGGATTCATTTGTTGCAGTTGATTGTTATTAGGCATTGCTTCTTGAAGTGAAGTTTGTAAGACACCGAGTGTTCCCATAATAGCTTGCACTCCACCTTGGGCAAATACTGGGCCTGAGGTATAGATGAGTGAAGCACTTAAAGCATAAACTTTAAATGTCTTCAAAAATTTAAAAAGCAAATTGCTCACTTACTCACTCCTAAAATTACAACACCTTAAACATATCGGTTACTTTGTACTTTTCTTTATTTTAAAGGGGTTTTGTCAGCGTCCAAAGAAAAACATAGTGTAGGGGTCGGGAATGTGTTTTTTTCGTGCTTTTTTGCGATGTAAATGCAATAATTTCAAATATTTGCTATTTAAGAACTTAAAACTTAGTTTTTAAGGTATTTGAAGTTTAGATGCCTACTATTTTAGGCTAATTTACAATCTTTATTGTATTTACGATGGTTTAGATGGGACTAGTTAACAATATAGAATTACGTAAAATCCTTTCCTTTATCTCAGATATTCTTCTGTGCTATGCATTGGCATATCTTCTTCTCAGTCAAGAAGAATTCATCAAAATTATTGGCGATTATTATCCAGAAATTGAGACTGTTGATGCAAATCTTGGTCTTAAGCAAATGATTCTCTCAATTGTTCTCTTTATCATTTATCGCGTTTATTTTGCGCTTATGTTTGGGCTAAGCTTTTTTGAATTTGCCTCAGGTTTGAAAATAGCTTCTGGAAGCTCTCTAGAAAAAAGACTTTCAAGTGTTCTTAGGGTTTTTTGCCTACCAATTATTATCTTAGTTTCTCCTTTTGATCATTTTTTAAGGATTAATGGAAAGAAAACCATTGATAGAATCTTAACAGGGCAGGAGCTAGTTATCAGAGTTAAGCCAGTTACATTCTTTTTAAGCTTTGTAGGTGTATTATTTAGTCTTATTCTCTGTTTATATGGGCCACTTCTTTATAAGAATACTTTTATCTTTAATCCTAAGGTCACATTTACAACAGTTGATGA